>CANEUT010000034.1 GCA_947441895.1 Rickettsiales bacterium
CCCCCCACCATGGATGCCTTGGCCGTGCATGATGCCATGGCACTCATTGGCGCGAAAATGGTGCTGGAAGCGCTGGCCGCATTTGAAAATGGTACCGCCCAAGCAACGCCTCAGGGCGATAAAGGCGTGACCTATGCCGCAAAAATCACCAAGCCCGACCGCATCATCAACTGGGAATGGCCGGCAGAGCGCATTTATTTCCAAATTCAGGGGTTGGCGCCGCTGGGGGCCATTACGGGCCTCAATAATGAAACCATTAAAATTTTAAAAGCAGGGGTAGAAGCCGGTGACGCTAGCAAACCAGTGGGCCAAATGCTGGATGATGCATTGCTGGTAAACGCCGGCAATGGCACGGCTTTGCGCCTACTGGAACTGCAACGCCCCAGCAAAACACGTCAGTTAGCGGCGCAATTTCTGCAGAATTGCGCCATAAATGCGGGTATTTTTACTCACAAACCCGCCAGTTAAACCATAAACGACTTGGAATATACTTCCAGTTATGGTATAAAAGACGCTGTTGACTTGAAAAAATCCATCAATAATGAAGGACATTCGGCAATGTATAACTCATGGCAAGCCACGATGAACGATGATATCGTAATTATTAAGCAACTTGACGAACTGAAAGACCAACACCGCCAATTAGATGAAGAAATCAATCAGTTAATGGGTGCCGGCAGCGACGAAATGCAACTCGCCCGTCTGAAGAAGCGCAAGCTTCAACTGCGCGATCAGATTCAGACCCTTGAGGTTGAAATCTACCCCGACATGCCCGCTTAGGCAGCTAATCCCTTACTCATCAATGCTCCCAAACGTCGGGCGAACGCACCGGCGTCGGTCACGGGTTCGCCCTCCGCAATCAGCGCCTGGTCAAGCAGCAGGTAAAGAGCGTCTTCCAACTCACTGTTTAACCCACTATTTTTAACGCGCGCGGCGAGTGATTTAATCACCGCGTGTGATGGATTAATTTCTACAATTTTGGCGGCGCGTTTGGGCAGCTGCTTATGCTCGGCCAGAAACCGTTCCATGCGCATATCCATATCGCCCTCGCCGGTGGCCAGACAAATCGGCGTCTGGCTAAGTTTATGAGTGGTGCGCACCTCACGCACGCGGTCCCCATAAAGCGTTTTCATGGCCGCACGCAGCGCATCAATCTCACCACTATCGGCGGGTTCTTCTTTTTTCGCCTCTTCGCCATCGAGCGGAAACTTCTCGAGGTCAGCACCTGCACGGGTGACGGAACGGAATGGTGTGTCGCCATAATTCAGCGTCACGTTTGTCCAGAAATCATCGACATGGTCGGTGAGGAACAGCACTTCGATGCCGCGCTTGGTGAAGCCTTCAATTTGCGGGCTGTTCGCCACGGCGGAAAGCGAATCACCAGTCAGGTAATAAATAGCCTCCTGCCCTTCGCACATGCGGGCTTTATAGTCGGCCAGCGAGGTGAGTTTTTTGTCATGCTGAAGCGTAGCCGAAGCATCTGCCGCCACCACCTGAGATCCTTCGCTTTGCTCAGGATGACCAGTGAAACTGGAATTAAACCGGCATGCTTCCAAAATTTTGTCACGCGGGGCGGTGGATTCGCACAAACCTTCTTTCAGCGCGGCACCAAACATCTCCCAGAATTTTGCGTAATCTTCGGGGTCTTTTTCCGCGCGCTTTTTCAATTCGCCCAACACACGGCTTGTTACCGAATCACGAATCTTATCGAGCACGGCTGATTTTTGCAGCGTTTCGCGGCTAATATTCAGCGGCAAATCAGCCGAATCGACCACGCCGCGCAGGAAGCGTAAATAAAGCGGAATCAGATCGACCCCTTCATCGGTAATAAACACGCGCTTCACGTACAATTTCACTCGCGCCTTGCGGTCAGGGTGGAATAAATCAAACGGTTTCATGCCGGGCACGAACAGCAGGCTGGTATATTCCACCGCGCCCTCGGCCTTGTTATGCATCACAGCCCATGGCTTTTCTGGCGTGTGCGCCAGGTGTTTATAAAATTCCTGATATTGCGCGTCGGTCACATCGGCTTTCGCGCGTGTCCAAATGGCCGAGCCATCATTGAGCGTGTGGGTTTTGCCCTCCACATCGGTGAGCGCAATGGGGAAGCTGATATGGTCGGAATAGGTGCTGACAATGTGGCCCAGTTTATGGCGATCCAGATAATCCGCCGCATCATCTTTCAAATGCAGGGTGATGGAAGTGCCGCGAGGGCGCAGTGCCCCAGCGGCAATGGTGTAAGCACCCGTGCCGTCCGATTTCCATTCCCACGCCTGCTCATCACCGGCTTTGCGGCTTGTCACGGTCACGCTATCGGCCACCATGAAGGCGGAATAAAAACCCACACCAAACTGGCCAATGAGGTTCACGTCTTTGGTTTTGTCGCCCGTCAGTTGGCTTAAAAATTCACTAGTGCCTGATTTGGCGATGGTGCCGAGGTTGGCAATCAAATCATCGCGGTTCATGCCGATGCCGCTATCAGTGATCGTCAGGGTTTTTGCTTTTTCGTTGGCCAACAAATCAATTTTCAAATCCGGCGTATCACCTAAAATTTTGCTGTCCGTCACCGCGGCGTAGCGCAATTTGTCGCAGGCGTCTGACGCGTTACTAATCAGCTCGCGCAGAAAAATATCGCGGTTGGTGTAAAGCGCGTGAATCATCAGCTGCAGCACGCGGCTGGTTTCAGCAGTGAAGCTGTGTTGCTCGGTTTTTTCGATTGCGTCCGTCATGGTCGTCCTTTTGTTTCGTCATTTCCGCGTAGGCGGGAATGACGTTCATATAGAACCGTGGTAATGAACTGCAAGCCCTAGCGCTGGTACGATTTAAACCGCAGCCAGTGGTCGGCCAACACGCAGGCCATCATGGCCTCACCCACCGGCACAGCGCGGATGCCAACGCAGGGGTCATGCCGGCCTTTGGTCACAATCTCGGTGTTCTCACCGCTTTTAGTGATGGTTTCTACCGGCGTTAAAATGCTGCTGGTGGGCTTCACCGCAAAACGCACCACCACTGGCTGACCGCTGGAGATGCCGCCGAGAATGCCGCCCGCGTGATTGCTCAGAAATTCAACCTTATTGCCCGCTGCACCGGCGCGAATACGATCGGCGTTTTGTTCGCCGCGCAAGGTGGCGGCAGAAAAACCATCGCCAATTTCCACGCCTTTGACGGCGTTGATGCTCATCATGGCGCGAGCCAAATCACTATCCAGCTTGTCATAAATCGGTTCGCCCAATCCGGCGGGCACGTTTGTCGCCACCACCTCAATCACCGCGCCGAGTGACGAACCATCTTTACGGGCGGCATCCAGCGTCTCTGCCCAGCGCGCAGCGGCCTTGGCATCGGGGCACCAGAAGGGATTGTTGTTGATTTCATTCGCATCAAAATTCGCGTGGTCAATTTTGTCATCACCCACTTGTACAAGGTAGGCTTGAATGGATATGCCGGGCGCGGCAAGCACCTTGCGGGCAATGGCGCCTGCGGCCACGCGCATGGCAGTTTCGCGCGCGCTGCTGCGCCCACCACCACGATAGTCACGAATGCCGTATTTGGCTTGATAGGTATAATCGGCATGGCCGGGGCGGAACGTGTCTTTAATCTCCCCGTAATCTTTTGATTTCTGGTCTTCGTTTTCGATGATGAGCGAAATGGGGGTGCCCGTGGTTTTGCCTTCGAACACACCACTCAAAATTTTCACCGTGTCTGATTCCTGACGTTGGGTGGTGAATTTATTTTGGCCGGGTTTGCGTTTATCAAGCCATGGCTGAATGTCGGCCTCGGATAAATCAATCAGCGATGGGCAACCATCCACCACGCAGCCAATGGCGGGCCCGTGGCTTTCGCCCCAGGTGGTGAATTGGAAGATCGTACCTAAAGAGTTACTTGCCATCTATTTTATCTTTCAATTTTGTGTGCCATGCTATGCTTATACTCAAAAAAGTCTTGGGTTGAGCTTCATTCTTTTTAATTAAAACTGGTGTGTAATGAGAAGCACTACTTTCACTTATATGCATAGATGTAACACTTAAATTTTTTAGAGGTTCATCATGTTTTTTGTATGTAAGTTGAAAATGTTTTAGTGCATCAAAAACAGTTGTAAGATTTTTTCTTTCTTCGCATTCCAGCTCTTCAAGATACTCTTTTTCATACCATTCAATTGCACATACCAAGCTAGTAAGCAGATTAAATGTAGAATATTCAACAGAAAGACTTCCGCTGGAAGTTGAGGGCTCTTTTAGAGCCTCGTCCATTTTTAGGATATTGTACTCAAGCCAACCTAAGGCGCCTTTCGCGTCCTTCATACTCATGAAGAACTGCTCGGCGTGGCTATTGCCCATCACACCAGCGCAATGTCCGGTGCATCAATCGCCTTCATGCCGACGACGTGATAACCACCATCCACATGCATATTCTCGCCGGTGGTGCCGCTGCCCAGTTCGGAAAGCAAGAACAAGGCTGCACCGCCAACATCTTCGATGGTGGTGTTGCGTTTGAGGGGTGAGTTCAGCTCGTTCCATTTCAGAATGTAGCGGAAATCACCGATGCCCATGGCCGCCAGCGTTTTGATGGGGCCGGCGGAAATGGCATTCACGCGGATATTGTCACCGCCCAAATCGACCGCCAGATATTTCACGCTCGCTTCAAGCGCGGCTTTGGCCACGCCCATGACGTTGTAATGCGGCGTCACCCGTTCGGCACCCAAATAGGTGAGCGTGAGCATGGAACCGCCGTTCTTCATCAGCTTCGCAGCGCGTTTGGCCACGGCCGTGAACGAATAAACGCTGATGTTCATGGTCATTAAAAAGTTATCGAGGCTGGTGTCGATGTATTTGCCCTTCAGCTCGTTCTTGTCGGAAAAGCCAATGGCGTGAACCAGAAAATCAATGGTGCCCCATTCTTTTTCCAGCGTGGCGAAGGTGGCGTCGATGCTGTCCATGTTGGTCACATCGCACGGCAGAATGAATTTACCGCCGACCGATTCCGCCAGTGGGCGCACGCGTTTTTCAAGCGCTTCACCCTGATAGGTAAACGCAATCTCGGCGCCTTGCGCTGCCAAATATTGGGTGATGCCCCAGGCGATGGATTTATCATTCGCCACGCCCATGATAAGGCCACGTTTGCCCTTCATCAGTGTGCCGGTTGGAATAGGGGTTTCCCCGTCGTGAACGTCCGTCATGCGATTCCTAACCAGTTATTGCGAAACAATTTGCCAGCTGCCATCGGGCTGACGGCACGCGGTACCATAACCGCTTTCGGTTTTACCGCCAACGGTGATTTTATTCTGGAACTCACGGCAATATTGGCCGCTGGTATTTTGGTATGGCGCTTGTGGAATGATAATACCCGAATTGCCGCTTTTTGGATTGTTCCATGGCAGGCCCTGACCGGTGTTTGAGGTCTCCAACGCTTTTTGCTGGGTCTGCTGATAATAGGCCATGTCGGCGCGATCAAGCGATCCGCCAATGGCGTTACCAATGCCTGCGCCGAGCAATGCACCAATGACGCCGCCGGCAATTTTACCTTTGCCGTGGGTCATGGATGTGCCAAGTGCGGCACCACCCAAGGCACCAAGGCCCGTGCCAATATCTTGTTTGCTTAAGCCTGCACCGCTGCTGATGCCACCAGCGCGCGCATTATCGGCGTTCATTTGGCCGCTGCAGGCGGAAAGCAGCAGTGCCGAAGTGGTGATGGCGATAACAGATTGTTTCACGAGTTTCATTCGAATCCTCCGAAAATGGTGTGATAGTTTTCAGCCGCTATATGGCACATGAACTATACTTCTTCAAGATGATTCGAAGATGATGATGGATCACATTTCTTAGCGAATGATAACATTGCTTGTCATTCTGAGGCGCAGCCGAAGAATCTCGCTTAGGCATCCCAGATCCTTCGCTTTGCTCAGGATGACAATCGGCCTTGGCCATAGGCTTTGGCCATGACCACGACAAACAAAATGCCACCAACAACGGCGAGCAGGCCACCCGTACCCATCACCCCCATGGCAATTTTTACATCGGGCGTCAGGCTGTTGGCGGCGGCGCCCGCGGTTTTACGCAGCACCCCATAACCGCCTGAATAGGCCAGGCCACCAATATGCATTAACTGCCCCGCACCATAAACAATGGGCTGCCAAAACGCCAACCGTGTGGCCGCCACACTTTGATAGCCAAAGCCAGGCAACATGGCATAGGCAAGCCCCATCAGCGCCAGGGTAATGCCCACAATGACACCATGATAATGCGCAGGAATGGTAACGTTTTGTCCGGAAATCATAAGGCCGAGCACCCCACCGCCCGCAAAAAGCAGCAGCGATGTGGCCAGTACCGAACCATAAGCACGGTTGGCGCGCACCGGCTTCCATTGCAACAAACGAAACAGAACCAGAAGGCTGAACAAACCGACTCCAAGTCCACCCCATTCGCGCATCACCCGCGTTTGGTGGTAGGTGAAATCGCTGGAATCAACCGGATACATGGCAAACCCAAGAAAACTAACAAACGCGCCCAGCAGCGTAATCGCATAGGCCGCCATCACCCAACCGCGTGATGGGTGTTTAAGCCCCAACCTTTCAAGCAGCACCAGCCAGGCCGACATCATGAGCAGGCAAAAGGAAAATTGCCAAATATGCCCCCCTGCCCAGAACAGCATTTCGTACATTTCATCATGTGGTAATCCCACTGGCATCGCTTGTGCGCTGAGGTAAAAAGCAATGAGTGCCAGCGCCACAATGACCGCGGCCATCAGCCAACCCATTTCCACCAATCCCAAACTGCGCCAGTGCCGACGCGCGGAAAAAGTAACGATGGGCGGAATTACCATGACCATCAGCCCCGAAAAAACCAACCCAAGCGACAGCATGAAAATGGGATTATGCAGCACCGGAATATAGTTGCTCTTAATGACTTCCCACTGCGGGTGCAGCGGTGAAAGAGCCATCAGAATCGTGGCGGCAGCCATGACCCACCAACCCGCTTTTTTCCAGATAGCCCACGCATCCGGATAACGCTGCAACATGAGCGCCAGCCCCATGCCAAGCATGGATAAAAACCACATGAGGACGGATAAATCGACATGGATGACCAGCGCGACCGAAAACAATTCAGTAAACACTGCCAGTTGCGGCGTACGCGCCAGCACCAGCACCACCGCAAAAAGCCCTGCCACCGCAAGGGAAATAACGCCTAGCCATAACCAGCGTTCGGCCATTGTTTGGGTTGTTGAACCATGTGTCATGACGCGCACCATAGCGATTGAGAAAAACGCTTCAAGCGTATTGTCATGAGCGCAAATTGAGACTATAACACCCCCATGTCCTCATCCCCCATGCTTCCTGCCCCACGCTTTGCCAGCGCTGTGAATCGCTGGCTGATGATTTGCCTCGCGCTTGTGGTGCTTATGGTGGCGCTGGGCGGCGTAACGCGGCTTACCGAATCGGGCCTTTCCATTGTGGAATGGAAACTGGTTTCTGGCACGCTGCCACCACTGAATGAGGCCGACTGGCAGGCGGAATTCGCCGAATATAAAACCAGCCCGCAATTTTTAAAAGTGAACGCCAGCTTTACCATTGATGATTTCAAAAAAATCTTCTGGCTGGAATATTTGCACCGCTTACTGGGCCGCATCATTGGTTTTGCGGTGGTGCTTCCCTTTGCTTATTTTGCGGCACGCGGCGCATTTACCAAACCGCTGGGCAATCGGCTGCTTGTCATCACCTGCCTCATTGCTGCCCAAGGTACCGTGGGCTGGGTGATGGTGGCCAGCGGCCTGAAGGACCAACCCCGCGTGGAGCCTATTAAACTGGCCGCCCATTTGCTGCTGGCCTTCACCGTCTTCACCGTCATGCTGTGGACACGCTGGCAGACACGGGGAACACCCCGTTTTTCTGCATCACGGCGCATGGCCATTGCAGTGCGGGTATTTTTAGCGCTGGTGATTGGGCAGATTTTCTTTGGTGCGCTGGTGGCGGGCTTGCGCGCGGGACTCAGCTATAACACCTATCCGCTGATGGATGGTGCGCTTATTCCAAGTGGCCTGCATCTCATGAATCCATGGTGGCTAAACCATCTGGAAAGCGTACTGACGGTGCAATTTCAGCATCGCATAGGGGCGTTGCTGGTGATTGGCTATGCTGCGTGGTTGATACTCACCTATTATCGTCAGGCGCAGCCAGTACTGCAGCGTGCCATGCAATGGCTCATCATGGTCATGATTATTCAATTTGCGCTGGGCGTGGCAACCTTGCTCAGCGGTGTGAATATTGCGCTGGCCAGTGCGCATCAGCTGTTGGCGCTGCTATTGGTGAGCATTCTGGCATGGATGATGTATCTGGTGCCACTTAACTCAATTAATCGTTAGTAAAAGAATCATCATAATCGACTAAAAGTTGTGAAATTGCTTGCGCAAGACTGCATCCGCGCCTAGACCAAAAAAAGAGAGAAAAACTACTGCAATGACGAACCAAAACTTAACTGATTATAATGGTGTTTTCACCGCTGCGATCGAGCAGATTCGCGCCGAAGGCCGCTATCGTGTTTTTACTGAACTGGAACGGATTGCCGGCCGCTTCCCCAAAGCTAAATCAACCCGCACTGGCGAAGAAGTAGTGGTGTGGTGCGCGAACGATTATTTGGGCATGGGCCAAAGCCCAATTGTGCGCAATGCCATGAAAGATGCCATCGACAGCATGGGCGCAGGCGCCGGCGGCACACGTAATATCTCTGGAAACCACCATAAAATCACCGGCCTTGAAGCCACGCTGGCAGAGCTGCACCACAAAGAAGCCGCACTGGTATTTACCTCGGGCTATGTGGCAAACGAGGCGGCGCTTTCAACCCTCGGTGCCATGCTGAATGACTGCGTGGTTTTCTCAGATGCTGAAAACCATGCCAGCATGATTCATGGCATTCGCCAAAGCAATGCCGAGAAAAAAATATTCCGCCATAACGATGTGGAACATCTGGCACGCTTACTTGCCGCTACCGATATTCGTCGTCCTAAAATCATCGCGTTTGAATCGGTCTATTCGATGGACGGCGACGTTGGGAAAATCAAAGAAATTTGTGCCATCGCCCGCCAATATAATGCCCTCACTTACCTCGATGAGGTGCATGCGGTTGGGCTTTATGGTCCACGTGGTGCAGGCATTGCCGAGCGCGAAGGGCTGATGGACGAGGTTGATATTATTCAAGGAACACTGGCTAAAGCCTATGGTGTCATTGGCGGCTATGTAGCTGCCCGTGCGGTGGTGATTGATATGATTCGCAGCGTGGCCCCCGGCTTTATTTTCACCACCACCCTGCCCCCAGCCATTGCCGCCGGTGCCAATGCCAGCATTCGCTACCTCATGGAATCAGGCGCTGAGCGCGCGCAGCATCAGGCAAATGCCCGCACCTTGAAAGCCATGCTGGCTGAGGCAGGCATTCCTGTGCTGGCGAATGATACCCATATTGTGCCCGCCATGGTGGGCAATGCGGTGCTGTGTAAGCAAGCCTCTGACATGCTGCTTGAAGAATATCAGATGTATGTGCAGCCCATTAACTACCCCACCGTGCGCAAAGGCACCGAACGCTTGCGCATTACCCCAACCCCATTCCACACCCACGGAATGATGGAAGGGCTGCGCGACGCGCTGGTCAATATTTATGCGCGCCTGGGCATCAGCTATGGTCAGTCGGCTGCTGCAGCCGCTGATTTACGGTTAGTTGGTTAATTACAAACCCATCCGTTAAGCGCTGTATTAACAGTAGCCTTTACCGCTTAGGAGACCTGAGCCTTACGAAAAAAAGGCCACCCAGAGGTGGCCTTTTCTATTTTATTTCAGCAATAAAAACTACGCGGCGGCTTCTTCGCCGGTGGTTTCCACGGGACCCGAATCTTGGCCACGGGCGCTTTCGTCACGGTCAACAAACTCGATGATGGCCATCGGGGTTGCATCGCCATAGCGGAAACCTGCTTTAAGCACGCGGATGTAACCACCCGGACGTTGCTCATAGCGTTTTGCCAGAATGCTCAGCACTTTCTCGGCCGATTTCTCGCAGCGCAGACGGCTGATAAGAAGACGGCGAGCGGCCAAATCACCTGCTTTACCAGCAGTAATGAGCTTCTCCACGATGGGACGAAGATCTTTCGCTTTTGGCAGCGTGGTGAAGATTTGCTCGTGCTTGATCAGCGCACACGCCATGTTCGCGAACATCGCCTTACGGTGCGATGCAGTGCGGTTCAGCTTGCGGCCAGCTACTTGGTGTCTCATAACGTACTCCTATTTCCCTAATGCCCGGACTCAGTACGGGTCTTCAAATTTACGAGCGAGCTCTTCGATATTTTCTGGCGGCCAACCGACCACTTCCATACCGAAGCGCAGACCCATATTGTTCAGCACTTCCTTAATTTCGTTCAGCGACTTGCGGCCAAAGTTTGGCGTTTTCAGCATTTCGCTTTCCGATTTCTGCACCAGGTCGCCGATGTAAACGATGTTATCGTTTTTCAGGCAGTTTGCCGAACGTACCGACAGTTCCAGCTCATCGACTTTCTTGAGCAGGTATGGCGAGAATTTCAGTTCTTCTTCCGCCGATTTCGTGTGCACTTCGGCCACGTCTTCGAAGTTGATGAAGAGTTGCAGTTGGTCTTGCAGAATGCGGGCAGCCAAGGCCACGGCATCATCCGGCGCGATCGAACCATCGGTTTCCAGTTCAAGCGTCAATTTGTCATAGTCGGTACGGTTGCCAACGCGTGCGTTTTCAACTTTGTACGAAACTTTCTCAACGGGCGAGAAAAGCGCATCGACCGGAATAAGACCGATAGGCGCATCGCTCGGACGGTTTTGAGCAGCGGGAACGTAGCCCTTACCCACTTCAACCGTCAATTCAATATTGATGCTGGCGCCCTTGTCGAGCGTACAGATCACTAGGTCTTTGTTCAGAATCTCAACATCCGAATCGGTCTGAATCATGCCTGCAGTTACTTCACCGGCCTCGCTGCTTTTCAGGGTCAGGCGCTTACGGTCGGCCGAGTGAGCTTTCAGCTTAAGGTCTTTGATGTTCAAAACAATGTTCACCACGTCTTCACGCACGCCTGGAATGGCCGAGAATTCATGTTGCACACCTTCAATTTTAATGCTGGTCACCGCCGCGCCTTGCAGCGAGCTGAGAAGAATGCGGCGAACGGCAACGCCAAGGGTAATACCAAAACCACGCTCCAGCGGCTCGGCCACCACCGTTGCACGGCGGGCATCGCCCGCAGCAGGTTTAATATCCAGCTTCGTTGGCTTGATCAGGTCTTTCCAGTTTTTATTGAGTAGAGCGCTCATATTTCCTCGTGATTCGTGAATCGTGATTCGTGAATTTTAGTGACGTGATTAGACGCGACGACGTTTTGGTGGGCGGCAGCCGTTATGCGGCACCGGCGTAATGTCTTTAATGCTCGTCACCGCCAAACCGACAGCAGCCAATGCACGCAGTGCGCTTTCGCGACCGGCGCCGGGGCCTTTTACCAGCACTTCAACCGTTTTCATGCCATGATCCATGGCTTTTTTTGCGGCCACTTCGGCAGCAACTTGCGACGCATACGGCGTGCTTTTGCGCGAGCCTTTGAAGCCGTTGGCACCGGAGCTCGACCAAGCAACGGTGTTGCCGAACGGATCGGTGATGGTGACGATGGTGTTGTTGAAACTCGCATTCACATGCGCCACGCCAACAGGAACGTTCTTACGGTCCTTCTTTTTGACGGTTTCTGCTACTTTTGCCTTAGCCATGATTGTACCTATTTCCTAATATTCAAAAAACGCTGTGCTTATGGGCACAGTTGGTTATTTCGTTACCATTTTCTTACCGGCGATCGCGATTGCCTTACCTTTACGGGTACGAGCGTTGGTGTGCGTACGCTGGCCACGAACGGGCAGTTTTTTACGATGGCGCAAACCACGGTAGCAACCCAGATCCATCAGACGTTTGATGTTCATGCTGTTCTCGCGGCGCAGGTCACCTTCTACCGTATAATCGGCGTCGATGATTTCGCGCAGACGGCTTACTTCAAGCTCGGTGAGGTCGGCAACGCGCGCGACTTCGGTGATCTCGGCCTTCTCGAGAATTTCTTTTGCTTTCGTGTTCCCAATGCCATGAATATAGGTCAACGCGATAACAACGCGCTTGGCAGAAGGAATATTAACGCCGGCGATACGTGCCATGCTACACTCCTGAATTTGTTGATAAAAGCCCTTCGCTACGCGCTGTGTACTTTTCTCAATGTTGCGATGTCAGTGATTTTGGTAAAACGTGGTTTACCAAAATTACTGTAGTTTTTCCTTTGAAATGGGCCAAAAAATGACCCACACACGCTAGTGTGCTCGCGGGAGCCGGGAATATAGCGACGAAACGCCCCGTGTCAACGGCTTATTTAGTTGGCTTGCAAATTCTTTTGGCCCGACTAGGTGAAAGATCTATTTCCCTTTGGAAATCAACGAATCGAGCGCTTTTGTCACCTCGGCAATGTCGGCCATGCCATCCACACTGCGTAGTGCCCCGCGTGACTTATAATAGGGCAGTAATGGCGCCGTCATCGCGTGATATTGTTCCAGCCGCTTGGCCACGGTTTCGGCCTTGTCATCCTCGCGGCGGACGAATTCAGTGCTGCCGCAACTATCGCATACGCCATCGGCTTTGGGCTTTTTGAAGCTATCATGGTAACCCGCGCCGCATTTTTTGCAACTGAAGCGACCGGCAATACGTTCCACCAGCGCGGCATCATCCACCGCCAGCTCAATCACAAAATCAATTTTCTTCCCTTCATTGGCTAGCATCACATCCAGCGCTTCGGCCTGCGCGGTGGTGCGTGGGAATCCATCAAGAATAAATCCGTTCGGGCAGTTTTTATCATCAATCGCATCGC
>CANEUT010000035.1 GCA_947441895.1 Rickettsiales bacterium
AATTTTATAGCGTTGCAAAAAGCGATTTTCTCCGCTTCCGCTCCGCATGTACTGTTATGTACATGTGCGGTGCGGTTCTCAAAAACCGCTTTTTTCACGGGCTGTAAAATTCTTCATTGAAACGACTATAGGAGCGCGTGTTTAGCGCGCCAAACGCCAGCTGTCTAGCGCAGCTATTAGTTTAGTGTGCGTGGGTGCGCGCTGTGATGGTGGGGTGATAATTCCATCACGTCGAGCATGGTTTCAGCAAGGCGCTCGAGGCTTGGCAGAATGCGGATAGGGGTCAGCCCCTCTTTGGTTTTTTGATTAGGGTCAGCCTTATATTTTAGCAGCATAGCAGCTAACGTCAGATTATTTTCAAGCGCCGCAATAACCAGCGGGCTAACGCCAGTGTCGGGAATGGTGGCATTAGGGGTGGCGCCGGCTTTCAGCAGAATTTCGGCCAGTTCGGGCAAATCATTAATGACGCAGTGATGTAAGGCGGTGGTGCCATCCTGGTCGAGCGCATCGAGGGGGGTGCCTTTTTCAATAAGCAGTTCGGCAAGCGCCATGGCATCACCCAGTGATTTTCCTTCGATTCCGCCTTCAAGGGCTATTAAATGCAGCGGTGTGCGGCCATACGCATCAAGCACGGCGGTGCTTGGCATGGCATCGCTCAGCAGGCGGGCAATGGCCCAATGTTGGCGGCGAATGGCGCAATGAAGCGGCGTTCCCTGCGGCAATCCGCACAAAAAGGCCGGGATCGCACCGCGTTCTAGGAGCCAAAGAACGGTTGCGATGCGACCCAGGCGAGTGGCCTCCATCAGCGCTGTTGAGTGACGGAGAGGGTGAGGGGCATCAATGGGCACGCCATGAGCCAGCAAATCTTCCAGCAATTCGATGTCTTCGCTGATGACAGCCGAAAACCAAGCGTAAATGCGCGAAAGGGAAGCACTCTCATTGTTGGATTCACACTTCATGTCCTCAACCCCTGATTGCATATTCGGTGTTTTTATTAAAGATGTAGAAAAAATACAACCTAAAGTTTATATATTTTTATACAATATGCAACTCAAGATTGTTTTATTCTTTTATACGATTATTGTGATTGCGTGTCCACACGATGAAACGCACTGTTTAGTTGCGCAATGGCGGGCGACTCGTTACAGCTTGTTTTAGCGCGGATGTGGCGAAATTGGCAGACGCACCAGATTTAGGTTCTGGCGCCGCAAGGCGTGGGGGTTCAAGTCCCTCCATCCGCACCAAAAAGCAACAGTGGCATCGAAATTGCTAAAATTTAACAGTTTTGTACAGCATAGACACATTGAACGCTTTGCGGTCGTGTGCTAGCAGGCTTAATAATAGTTAGAAAAAATATAATACATAAAACCAACGCTTCTAAAAAACGCACCCATAACCAAACGCATGGATTTGATATGAACATTAAGCGACTTTTCAACAGTCTTTCCTTCCGCCTGCAATCAGTCACCATTTTTCTTTCCTTTGTAGGGGTGGCGTTCGGCGTCAAAAGTTATCTTCATATCAGCGATGCATTTGGCGAAGAAGCGAGTGCCGTCTTCTGGTTTGATTTAGAACTCCAATTAATCGTGGCGACGGTTGTCAATGTGGTGGTTGCTGTTATTTTGTTCCGTCTTATTACTCGCCCTATTCGTAACTTAACCGAAGTGATGCGTGCGTTGACGGAAAACAAATTGGATATTGAGGTGCCCTACACAAAGCTTGGTTCGGAAATAGGAAGCATGGCACGCAAGGCTGAAATCTTTAAGAAAAATGCCATCGCTAAAGTGAAGTTAGAACAAGAGACGATTGAAAATGAGAAAAAGCTTCGTGCCGAAAAAATCAAAGCCATGGCTGATTTGGCTGAGCGCTTTGATCGCAAGGTGCAAACCATCATTCGTGAGGTGGTGAACGCGGTAGCGCAGCTTAAAACTAATTCGGAACATATGGCGACAGTCATCAGCAATACGAACGATCGTGCTTCGGAAGTGGTGCGCACCACGCTGGAAACGCTTGAAAATGTAAAGAATGTGGCGTCTTCCGCGGAAGTGCTGTCATCAAGCACGCATGAGATTGAAGAGAAAATCCAACATTCCAGCCATTCAGTGCGTTTGGCAGTGCAGGCTCAGGAAAAGGCCGATGGTGTGTCGAAAGCGCTCGCTCAAGCGGCTAATAAAATTGGTGAGATTCTGGATATGATTCAGAATATCGCGGGTCAAATTAACCTGCTGGCGTTGAATGCTACCATTGAATCGGCGCGTGCCGGTGAGGCGGGTAAGGGCTTTGCGGTAGTGGCAAACGAAGTGAAAAACCTCGCGGGTCAAACCACCAAAGCGACGGATGAAATTTCAAGCCATGTCGCGCATATTCAACAAGTTTCGGTACAGGTGATTGATGCGCTGGCCACTATTGGTAATGCCGTGAAAGATGTTGATAGCTATTCCACTGCCATTTCGCTTGCCGTTGGCCAGCAGACCGAAACCACCCGTGAAATTGCCGATAGCATGGGCATTGCTGCCGACCGCACTGGACGCATTTCGGTGGATGTGGGCGAGGTGAAGCAGGATTCGGTGAAGGCGATGGATTCGTCGGACCAGGTGCTGCAAGTGGTGAATAATCTGGCGCAGCAATCTGAACGTCTGACGCAGGAAGTATCGGCGTTCCTGAAAGAAATCGCGGCTTAGCTTTTGTTGCGCTTCGCTTGGGGGGCGCTTCGCCCACGCTAGCGCTCACCCTCGAACGCTTACGCTCCGGTTCGCCGCGGCCATCGCGGCTACACACGCTTCTACGTATTATTGGCGCTAGTTTTTTACCGGTGGTTCAATAAGCTGTCCGCCGCACTCAGCAATCAGTGCTGCTACTTCGTCATGCACGTGTTTGTTGCGCGTAGCATCGGGTGAACGAAGCACCAGCGTGGTTGAAAGCACGCCCTGCTTAAACATAGGATAGCTGCCGATTTCCACATCCGCATGACGGGCTTGAATGGCTGTCAACCCATCGGCAATGGTGCCTTCGGCAAGGTTGGTGGTGATGCTGGTTGATAGCACTGTGGCGCCACCGCGAAGTTCAGGCATCACGGCATCAATCATAGCCTGGCAAATGCGCGGCACCCCCGCCATCACATGCACATTGCCCAGCTTAAAGCCTGGCGCACTGCTGACCGGATTGGGAATGAGGGTGGCGCCCACGGGCACATCGGCCATTTTAAGGCGCGCTTCATTCATTTGTTCCGCCGTGTAATGGGCGCGCAACGCCTTTTCTGCTTCCGGGTGACGATGCACCGCCACACCAAACGCCTTGGCAATGCAGGCGGTGGTAATATCATCATGCGTGGGGCCAATGCCGCCGGTGGTGAAAATGTAATCGAACGTTGCGCGGCATTCATTCACGGTAGCAATAATTGTTTCTTCATGATCAGGAATAACCCGCGTTTCACGTAATTGCACGCCGGCGTCGTTCAGCTTCAGGGCAAGATAGGCAAGGTTCTTATCTTGCGTGCGGCCTGAGAGAATTTCGTTGCCGATAATAATTAAACAGGCGGTCACAATGGTAGGGGTGTTTTGCATAAGGGTATAGATAGAATGCTATTGCGTGGCTTGCAAGCGGCGCGGCAATCTGCCATGCATGTGGCATGAACGATGATGAAGACGATGATGCAATGTTCGATGGCCGCGAGATTCCCCTTCACGGCCCGGCGGAATTTGATGCCATGCGCAAAGCAGGGCTACTCGCCGCGCAGATACTCGATGACATGGCCGAGCTGGTGGTGCCGGGCATTACCACCAACCACATTAATGAGGTGTGCCATCAAAAAATAATCGCGGCGGGCGCTATTCCTGCGCCGCTTGGCTATCGCGGATTTCCCAAATCGGTCTGCACCAGTGTGAACCATGTAGTGTGCCACGGCATTCCCGATGAGCGTATGCTGGTGAATGGGGATATGGTGAATATCGACGTGACCGTGATTGTGGATGGTTGGCACGGCGACACCAGCCGCACCTATTGGGTGGGCGATGTTTCCACCAAAGTAAAACGCCTCACGCAATCGACCTATGACGCCATGATGCGCGGTATTGAAGTGGTGCGCCCGGGTGCCACCACCGGTGATATTGGCCACGCCATTCAAACCTATGCGGAGGGCCTTGGCTATTCGGTGGTGCGTGAATATTGCGGCCACGGGCTTGGCAAAATTTTCCACACGGCGCCAAACATTCTGCATTTCGGTAAGCCCGGCACCGGCGTGAAATTGGAAGAAGGCATGTTCTTCACCGTGGAGCCCATGATCAACGTGGGCAAGCCCGGCACTATTTTAAATAAGCATGATGGCTGGACGGTGACGACGCGTGACAAATCGCTCAGTGGCCAGTTCGAACATTCCATTGCCGTGACATCCAACGGCTTCGAAATTTTTACCGCCTCGCCCAAGGGGCTGCATTGCCCGCCGTTTAAATAATGTGAGGTTTAAATGAAGAAGGCCATTTTTCTACTCATGAGCCTAATGTTACTTTCCTCATGTTTGCCTGATAAAGCAAAAAATCCGCAAGCATCTCACGGGACATGTAATTTTTTATGGATTTCTTTTAAAGATAGCATGCGAAAAGCTTATGAGGCTCAAGGCATAAATAAAGTATATTACAGCCAAATTGCACAAATGAATTTATCAACGATTTTAGCAAGGGGATGCTGCCAATATGATGACACATGTCCTGCCTCTATAAGTGAATAGGTTTCAATCCATTCTCATCACTGGTGCATCAAGTGGCATTGGTGCAGCGCTGGCGCGGCATTATGCAGCGGTGGGAATTACACTTATACTTACCGCGCGGAATGTTGAGCGCTTGAATGACGTGGCGAATGATTGCCGTGCGCGTGGCGCCGTGGTGCAGACGTTTGCTGTTGATGTGCGCGACAGGCTGCGCCTGAAGCAGTTGATAGAAGATGTTGATGCGGCAACGCCCATTGATCTGGTGATTGCCAATGCGGGCATTGCGGCGGGTGATGATGCCACCGCCGATGACGTGTTTGATGTGAATGTGAACGGCGTGCTCAACACTATTCATCCGCTGATGCCAAGAATGATCGCGCGCCGCAGTGGTCACATCGCCATCATGTCATCGCTTGCTAGCATTTATCCGCTGCCCAGCGCGCCGGCTTATAGTGCCAGCAAAGCGGCCGTGCGTTATTATGGTGATGCGCTTGGCGCATCGCTCGCGAAACACACTATCTATGTGAGTGTGATTTGCCCGGGGTGGATTACCACGCCACTGACCGATAAAAATTCGTTCCCCATGCCGCTGATTATGTCCGCGCAGCGTGCAGCAATCATCATTGCGCGCAACCTAACGAAGAAAAAAAAGAGAATTGCATTTCCAAAACCCCTTTATTTTTTGCTACTCGTGCTGGTGTCGTTGCCGCTTTTTCTTACGGCAAAGCTGTTTGCCGCATTGCCTTCAAACCCGCAGAAAATATAGAGTTTTTCGGCTACTTAAAAAATATTTTTTGTATTTTTGTGGTTTTGCCGGTGTGGAAACAAAAAATGCAAGCAAAAAATACCTGTGAAAAACTGCTGATTTCCGCCATTTTTTGTTAGTTTCTTGTTTACAGCATCTTTAAATGATGCTTATGTCCCCTCGCTGGTGACGAGGAAAACCCTTGAGGAGAGCCAAGTTCACGCGGTTAATGATGGAATAATTCGTTGTTTCTTCATTGGTTACGTGGCGTGTTTCGCAAGTTTTTCTGCTCATCGCCGCTCTTTTTAACTATGACTTGTTCAACCGTTCTAACCAACTTAACAGTCCAAACCTAGGAGTTACCCATGAATAAGAACGAACTGATCGCTGAGATCGCCGATAAAACCGACCTGACCAAAGCCAAAGCCGCTGAAGCAGTTGATGCTTTCATCGAAGTGATCAGCAAATCGCTGAGCAAAGGCAAAGAAGTGCGTCTGGTTGGTTTTGGTACCTTCACCAGCGTAAAGCGTAAGGCGACCGAAGGCCGCAACCCACGCACCGGCGCAGTCATCAAAATTGCTGCTTCGGTTCAGCCTAAATTCAAACCAGGCAAAGCCCTGAAAGACACCGTAAACAAGCGTAAAGCTGCTTAGTTTTGCTCTTGTGACGGCGCGGTAAACCTTGTTTGCCGCATGTCATGAAACACGCGGCGTAGTTTGCTCTTGCAAGCTGCGCCGTTTGTGTTTATGACCACCCACTCCTTAATGCAGTTGTTGGAGCAGCAAACGCTGTTCAAGCGGGCGATTAGCTCAGTTGGTAGAGCATCTCGTTTACACCGAGAGTGTCGGGAGTTCGAGTCTCTCATCGCCCACCAACTGCCTGAAGGATTGTGACTGGGTGGTTTACCAAAACCGCCTAAACCAAATTTCCGCAAGGAATTGCGGGGGTGTAGCTCAGTTGGTTAGAGCGCCTGCCTGTCACGCAGGAGGCCGCGGGTTCGAGTCCCGTCACTCCCGCCACTAAAAAAGGCTGTCCGTAAGGATGGCCTTTTTTAGTGGCTGAAATATGGCTACGAGAACCCACGGGTTCGATCAAAAGCTTAGCAAGAACAAGCCTGCGCAGTTCGAGCTTAGCGTTGAGGAAGAGGCGCTAAAAGCGCCGAGCATGTCCCGTCACTCCCGCCAAATAAAAAATGGGCGCGCAAGGGCACCCTTTTTATGCTGTGTGTTGTTATTGAATTTCAGATGGCTGAGTAGCCTTAACAACCAATTCCAATGCTAAATTGCGCAGTGTATTTTCGGCCTGGGTATCGGGCTGTGCTTGCTTATTGGCCAGCATGGCCACGGCCAGCTCTTTAATGCGGGCCTGAAGCACGCTATCAAGCGCATTTTTGAAGGTTGGGCTAACCGTATAAAATCCGCCACTAGCAGTCACATAGATGCTGACGTCATCATCATCGCGAACGCCGTTATTGTTGGCATCAACCCATAATTCAAGATGGTCATCACCACGGGTCATTTCAACGGCTGTTTCTATATTATTTAGCATAAGTCACTCCGTTTTTAACACGATATATTGCTTAAGCTTAGCCTGATTTCATTAATATTGGGTTAACTTTGACACATGGCGCTGCCATTTACTCACACGTCACCAACCTTCGCAAAAAACCCTTCACGCGTCCGCGCAAGCTGCTATAAGCGCTTGTAGCAAAAAACCTTTAGCGGGGATGATGGCATGGAAACAGTAGTGCAGTCGTATTTTCCGGTGCTGATTTTCTTCGGCATTGCCTGTGCGCTGGCATTCCTCATGGTGTTTTTGCCGTTTTTGGTTTCAAAATTAAAGCCCGATGCCGAAAAGCTTTCGCCTTATGAGTGTGGGTTCGAACCATTTGATGACGCGCGTGGCCAGTTCGATGTGCGGTTTTACCTGGTCGCCATTCTTTTCATTATTTTTGACCTTGAAGTGGCCTTTCTTTTCCCATGGGCGGTGTCGCTCTCACAGATTGGCCTGGTTGGTTTCTGGTCGATGATGAGTTTTCTGGGCCTGCTAACCATTGGTTTTATTTACGAATGGAAAAAGGGCGCGCTCGACTGGGAGTAGCAGGCAGTGCCTGCAGGCATGAATAAAAATATAACTAAAACGAGTACGCAGAATGAACCAGATTATCGCTACCCATACAGCCCACGAAGCCATCACACCCGTTGTGTCGCAAGATGTGTTGCTTGGCCGGGCGCTGGATGAGTTTAACGATAAGGGATTTGTGGTCGCCAATCTTGATAATCTGGTGAATTGGGCGCGCACCGGTTCGCTGTGGCCCATGACCTTTGGCCTTGCCTGTTGCGCCGTGGAAATGATGCAGGCCGCCGCCGCCCGCTATGATATGGATCGTCTGGGCTTGGTGTTCCGACCATCGCCCCGTCAAAGCGATGTGATGATTGTGGCCGGCACGCTGTGCAACAAAATGGCGCCTGCTTTGCGCAAGGTCTATGACCAAATGGCCGAGCCGCGCTATGTCATTTCCATGGGCAGCTGTGCCAATGGTGGTGGCTATTACCATTATTCTTATTCCGTCGTGCGCGGGTGCGACCGCATTGTGCCGGTCGATGTGTATGTGCCTGGTTGCCCGCCCACAGCGGAAGCGCTGATGTATGGCGTGTTGCAGCTGCAGAAAAAAATCCGCCGTACCGGCACCATTCGGAGATAATATGAGCGGCATCGGAGATGACATGACCCAGACCCTCGCGGCATTTGGTGACTATATTGTGGGCTTGGTGCCTGATCGTGTGCAGAGCTTCTTTGTGGCGCATGATGAGCTGGTACTTATCACCGATGCGGCTAATGTAGTGTCGTTGCTGACGTTTTTGCGCGACGATGAAAACTGCCTGTTCAGTCAGCTGATGGATGTGACGGCCGTTGATTTTCCTGATCGTATTGATCGGTTTGAGGTGGTTTATAATTTACTTTCGCTGAAGAAAAACAAGCGCATCCGTGTGAAGCTTAATGTGGCAGAAGATGTTTCGGTCCCCAGCGCGAATGATGTGTATTTGTCGGCCGGCTGGTTCGAGCGCGAAGTGTGGGATATGTATGGTATCTTTTTTGATAATCACCCTGATTTACGCCGTATACTGACCGACTATGGGTTCGATGGTCACCCGCAACGCAAAGATTTTCCGCTGACGGGCTTTGTGGAGCTTCGCTATGACGAAGACCAAAAACGCGTGGTTTATGAAAAAGTGAAGCTGAACCAGGCCTATCGCAGCTTTGATTTTACCAGCCCATGGGAAGGCCCGGGTGAATATCTGTCGGCAACGCCACCACCGCCGCTGCCACCTTCGGCGCCTGCGCCCGCTCCCGCGCCGGCAACTTCTGAGAAAAAAGCATCATGAGCGCCATGAAAAAATCATTGGAATCATCATTCGTGCTCGGCACCGCTACGGCTGCTGACTTTGCGGCCGTGAAGGAAATTTTTCTTCATGTGGTGAATGAGGGCGAGACCTATAGCTATGAGCGTTCTGAACTTACGGACGAATGGATTCGTCATTACTGGCTGGAAAATACCATCACCACGCTGGTGGCGCGGGTGAATGGGGTGGTGGCGGGTGTGTGCGCCATTCGGGTGAACCGCACAGGCCGTGGCAACCACATCGCCAATGCGTCGTATATTGTGCACCATGATTATCGCGGGCAGGGCATTGGTCATGCGCTGGGCAAAGAATCGCTGAAAGTGGCCAAAAAAGCGGGCTTCCAAGCCATGCAATTCAATTACGTGGTCTCCACCAACGTGAAGGCGGTGGCGCTTTGGCAATCGCTGGGTTTCAAAATTATCGGCACCATGCCGCAGGGCTATCGCCATTCGCGCCATGGGCTGGTCGATGTCTATATGATGTATCACTCGCTGGATGGGGTGGCGTAATGACCAATCAAGTCGATATCAAAAATATGACCCTCAATTTCGGTCCGCAGCACCCGGCAGCGCATGGTGTGTTGCGTTTGGTGCTTGAAATGGACGGCGAGGTGGTCACCCGTGCCGATCCGCATATTGGTCTGCTGCATCGTGGCACTGAAAAATTGATCGAGCATAAAACCTATCTGCAGGCGCTGCCTTATTTTGACCGGTTGGATTATGTGTCGCCCATGGCGCTGGAGCATTGCTATTCCATGGCGGTGGAAAAACTGGCGGGCATTGCTGTTCCGCTGCGCGCGCAATATCTGCGGGTAATTTTCTGCGAGTTAACGCGCATTTTGAACCACGTGCTGAACGTGACCACCCAAATTCTGGATGTGGGCGCCACCACGCCGCTGCTGTGGATGTTCGAGGAGCGCGAGCGCATTCTGGAATTTTATGAACGTGCCAGCGGTGCGCGTTTCCACTCAGCTTACATTCGCCCGGGTGGGTTGCACCAAGATATTCCCGCCGGCATGGAGCAAGAGATAGACCATTTCTGTAATGGTTTCGGCAAGGTGATTGATGATGTTGAAACGTTAGTCACCACCAACCGCATTTGGAAACAACGCACCGTCGATGTGGGCGTGGTAACGGCCGAAGAGGCGCAGGCCTGGGGCTTCAGCGGCCCCATGTTGCGTGGCAGTGGCGTGGCGTGGGACTTGCGCCGCAGCCAGCCCTATGAAGTCTATAGCGAAATCGATTTTAATATCGCTATCGGCAAGAATGGTGACTGCTATGACCGTTACTTGGTGCGCATGGAAGAGATGCGCCAGAGCTTGCGCATCATCAAGCAGTGCATTGCCAAATTACCCAAGGGCGAGGTGATGGTGAATGACCCCAAATTTGCGCCCCCCCGCCGCGGTAACATGAAGCAGTCGATGGAAGCACTCATCCATCACTTTAAGTTATTTACCGAAGGATATCATGTGCCTGCGGGCGAAACTTATACTGCGGTGGAAGCTCCGAAGGGTGAATTTGGTGTGTTTCTGGTGGCCGATGGCGGCAACAAGCCTTACCGCTGCAAAGTGCGCGCGCCGGGTTTTGCCCACCTGCAAGGGCTCGATTTTATGAGCAAAGGCCACATGCTTGCCGACGTTTCGGCCATCATTGGCACGCTGGACGTTGTATTTGGGGAGATTGACCGATGAGGAATTCACTTCAAAGTCCTTCGCTACGCTCAGTGTACTTTGAAGTGGGGGTATTGTGTGCGCTTGCTTGGGGCGGCCCAGCGCTCGCGCACCAGTTTTTTAGTAAGGTATCGTTATGAGTGCTGTAAAACACGCGCATGTAGAACAACCAACCAGCTTCGCGTTTTCGCCAGAAAACCTGAAAGAGGCGCAAAAGCATATTGCCAAATACCCCAAGGGGCGTGAGCAATCGGCGGTGATGCCGCTTTTGACGCTGGCGCAGAAACAGCACCAAAACTGGCTGCCGCAAGCGGCCATCGAAGTGGTGGCCAAAATGTGCAACATGCCGTTCATTCGCGCGCATGAGGTGGCAAGTTTTTACACCATGTATAATTTAGCGCCCATTGGGCGCTACCACGTGCAGTGCTGCACCACCACGCCCTGCTGGTTGCGTGGAAGCGATGATGTGGTGAAAGCCTGCCGTGATACGTTGGGCATTGACTTTGGCGAAACCACGCGTGACGGCATGTTTACGCTGGCCGAAGTGGAATGTTTGGGTGCCTGCGTGAACGCGCCCATGATTCAGGTCGATGGGCATGATGGTTCGGAAATTTTTTACGAAGATTTGAATTATAACGCCACGCGTGAAATTCTGCTGATGCTAAAGCGTAACGAAAAACCAAAAGTGGGGCCACAATCGCCACGCACATCATCCGAGCCGCTGACGGGCCTTACCACTCTCATGAAAAAGGCAGGCGCATGAAACTGAAATTTGCCATGGCACTGTTTTGTATTGCGGTTACTGCCCCGGCATATGCCGAGGTGAAGATTGATCCGGCGCAAGTGCGTTCGGGCTTTTTTCAGGCGGCTGATTGCTCACCCACCGCCGCGCCCAAGGAATATAACGAGTGCATTTGCCAGGCCGATATTCGTAAAGCGTTAGTGTCGGGCCTTGATGCGCCGGTGGCCGCTGCCATCAACAAGCAGTTGGCGCTGGTGCCGGAACAATTGGCCGGTGAATCCTGCGAAGGTGCGCCGGTAGCGCAGCCTAGCGGCGGTGTCACCAATTTCAACAGCGCGAAAGCAGGGTTTGAAACGGCATTTCAATCGCCCACCACGCTCACGGTGCTGGTGACCTATTCCACCTATGGCGCGGGGGCTGCCCACCCGCTGGATGGCACGGAAGGCTTCACGTTTGACCTGAAAACGGGCAAAACCATCGACCCTATTAAGGCCCTTGCACCAGCGCAATTGGCTGCGGCGAATGACTTTTTACAAAAAGAATTGCTGAAAAAATACGGTGATAAATTATTCGACGAAATCAAAATCCGCATCGACCCCTTCCTCACCGAAGCAGGATGCGACACCTGCACCGTTTTCTATGGCAAAGATGGCTGGGTGGTGCGCTTCCAGCTTTACGCCATTGCGCCTTACGCGGTGGGTGAACCTGAAATTATTTTCCCTGCCGAAATGATTCCCGCCCCCGAAACTCTTGTAGGTAAGAGCTAATATGCTGAAGGACGAAGACCGCATTTTCACCAACCTCTATGGCCACCATGATTGGACGCTGAAGGACGCGCAGTCACGCGGCGACTGGAGCAACACGAAAGAAATTCTCTCGTGGGGGCGCGACAAAATTATTGAAGAAGTGAAGGCTTCGGGCCTGCGCGGTCGCGGTGGTGCAGGTTTTTCCACCGGCATGAAGTGGAGCTTTATGCCCAAAGTTTCTGATGGTCGCCCAAGTTATTTGGTGGTGAATGCCGATGAATCCGAGCCCGGCACCTGCAAAGACCGCGAAATTATGCGTCATGACCCGCAAAAACTGCTGGAAGGCTGCCTCATTGGCGGTTTCGCCATTGGTGCGGTGGCGGCTTATATTTATATTCGTGGTGAATATGGCTATGAATATCACTGCCTTGAACAAGCGGTGGCCGAGGCTTACGCCGCCGGCCTCATCGGCAAAAACGCCTGCAAATCCGGCTATGATTTTGATATTTTCGTCCATCGCGGGGCGGGCGCTTATATTTGCGGTGAGGAAACCGCGCTCATGGAATCGCTGGAAGGTAAAAAAGGCCAGCCGCGCCTTAAGCCGCCATTTCCCGCCGGTGTTGGCGTGTGGGGCTGCCCCACCACGGTCAACAATGTGGAATCCATCGCGGTGGTGCCCACCATTTTGCGCCGCGGACCGGC
>CANEUT010000036.1 GCA_947441895.1 Rickettsiales bacterium
CGTGCTGTTTCGGCGGCGGGTGAGGCGTTAACCAAGCCCTCACAGGAAGTTCGTCCGGGATTGGCTGGTAGCTTCCTTTCGGGACGATTTGCCAAACAGCATCAGGATTTAAGAGAAGCGGCTAAATATTTAAATGAAACCTTGCAGCGTGACCCCGGCAACGAGCGTTTGCAGCACGAAGCCATGCGTGTGCATTTGCTGGCGGGTAATCTTGAAGATGCAACCATTTTAGCCATGAAATTGGCGTCAGATACCAACACTGACCCGCTGGTGGCCTGTTTAATGATGCTTAAAAGCGTGAAGGTGGGCGATTATAAACAAGCCAGCGCCCACATTGCGCGCGCGCCAGAAGTGGGGCTTTTTGGGCTTATTCGTCCGGTGATGGCTCAGTGGCTCAGCATTGCTTCGGGTGAGCAAAAAACAGCCGTCGATATGCAGCCGACGATTGATAAATCTGGCTTCTTTGCGCCCTTTTTAACCTATCACAACGCGTTGATGAATGATGTGCTGGGCAATGCGCCCGTTGCATTTGCGTCCTACAGTAAAGCCAATGCCGATGCGGGGGTGACGCCGTATCGCGTGGTGGAGGCATTCTCGAATTTTTATGCCCGTCAGGGCAAATGGGATGAAGCACAGGCCGTTTTCGACGCCTATGCAAAAGCCAACCCCGATTCCAGCCTGATTCCAGGCAAGCTGGACCCATTGGTTGCGCCAAAGCCCTTGGTGGTTGATGCGCGCGATGGCTTGGCTGAATTATTTTTTACCACCGCCAGCATTTTGTTTGGCGATGAATCCACCCAAGATACGTTTCTCTATCTGCGTATTGCGCTTGAGCTTCGTCCTGATTTGCCACCGGCGCAGTTAATGCTCGCCAATTTATACGAGCAGGTGGAAGATTATAAACAAGCGATCGATGCCTACGATTCCATTGCCGAAGGCAGTGTTTTCTATCGCCGTGGACAGGTGCGCAAGGCGCTGAACTTAGAAGCGATGGGGCAAAAAGAACAAGCCATTGCCTTGCTGGATGCCACGGCCAAACGTTACCCCAATGACACCACCGCGCTGATTACCAAAGGCGATATGTTGCGCGAAATACAGGATTATGCTGCGGCCAGCGCGGCCTATAGTCAGGCGTTGATGCGCGCTGAGCCGCTTTCGGCCTCGGACTGGCCATTGCTTTATGCGCGTGGCATCAGCTATGAGCGTGGCGGCAATTGGGCCGCCGCGGAAGATGACTTTAACCGCGCCCTGCAGCTTTCGCCCAATCAGCCCGATGTATTGAATTATTTGGCCTATAGCTGGCTGACGATGAATAAAAATCTTCCGAAAGCCCGCGAATATTTGTTGATCGCTTCGGCGGAACGGCCCGATGATGCCCATATTATCGACTCGGTGGGGTGGGCCTATTATCTTTCCGGTGATTTTAAAAAAGCAGTCGATGCCTTCGAACGAGCCATTCAAATGATGCCCGACGATGCAACGGTGAATGAACATTTGGGCGATGCCTATTGGCGCGTGGGACGCACTACTGAGGCGCGTTATCAGTGGGAGCGATCGCTTACGTTTAAGCCCGAGAAAGAGACAGCCGATGCGTTGCGTGATAAAATTGAAAAAGGAATGCCTGCCTTTGCGGGCGTGCCAATCGATGTGAATACGCCCACCGCCAGTAGCACCATCATGGAAAATGCAGCCCCATCTCAGGTGCAGTAAGCCGTGAACAGCGTTACGGTTCAGGCGGCAGCGAAGCTTAATTTATTCCTGCATATTGTTGGCAAACGTGCCGATGGCTATCATTTGCTTGAATCACTCGTCGCATTTACCGATATGTGTGATGCGATTGAAATATCGGCGGCCGAAACACTTCATTTGACCATGGATGGTGAATTCGTACCGGATGCAGGTGCGGGTGATGGCAATTTAGTGCTGAAAGCGGCGCGGCTACTTCAGGAAAAAACTTCCACAAACCATGGTGCCGCGCTGCGGCTTACTAAAAATATTCCCGTGGGCGCGGGGCTTGGGGGCGGTTCAGCCGATGCGGCGGCAACACTTCGTGGGCTCAATGATTTTTGGCAATTACATGTGCCCATGCCCACACTACAACAATGGGCCACCCAGCTTGGGGCCGATGTGCCCATGTGCGTGGCTTCCACAGCGGCCATGGCGCGTGGTATTGGCGACGAGCTTACCCCCATCAGCGCGCTACCTCAGATGCATGGGGTATTAGTCCATCCGAGGGTTCCGTTGCTTACGGCGCAGGTGTATGAAGCCTATCGTCATCAGAGTCACCCCGTGTGGGGGGCGGTGGGTAATGATTGTGATGCGCTGACGCTGCCTGAATTGCTGGCGATGCTGAAAACAACTCGCAATGATTTACAACTACCAGCCATCGGCATTTCGCCGTTGATAGCCGAGGTTTTATTGGCACTTGAAACGCTGTTGCCAATGCCGCTTCTGGTGCGCATGACTGGCAGTGGCGCCTGTTGTTTTGCGCTTTATGAGCATGCTGAAGAAGCGGCGCGTGCCAGCACCCACCTTAAAACGGAATATCCGTTATGGTGGGTGCGGCAGGCTTTGATTGGCTAAGCTTTGCCTTAAACTTAGTTGGCGGGAAGCGCGTTTAGTTTTGCTTCCAGGTCTTCAGCGCTCATGGCGTGGGGAACCAGCTCTTCACCCACGATAAGCGATGGTGTGCCTTGAATGCCAAGTTTTGATGCCAGTTTTTTAGTGGCCTCAATGGTTTCTTGAACATCGGGCTTGGCAGCTTCGGCTTTCACCTTCTCGACATTCATGCCCAGCTCTTTAACAAAACCAAGGGTTTTTTCTTCGCTGTTTTTGCCGGTGCCGCCCATCATTTTCTCATGGAACTGGAAATATTTTGCGGGGTAAAGGCGATTAACGGCAATGGCAATTTGTGAGTTTTTCTCGGATGTTGGGCCAAAAATGGGAAATTCACGGAAAATTACTTTCACATCTTTATTTTTTTCCAGCACTTTATCAATGCTCTTAAACATCATGTGGCAGGCTGGGCAGTCATAGTCATAAAACTCTACCACTACTTTTTTTGCATCTTTCGGACCAACGAATGCGGCATCAGCGAATTCATAAATCTCTGCTTTTGCGGCAGGATCTTTTAGCAACTCATTCGCATTTTGTGTGGTTTGTTTGCGGCGTGCTTCCTGAAATTTCTGTACCGAATCCATAATCAGTTGAGGCTCTTCGGAAATGGTGTCGCGCACAATTTGTTTGACCGATTCGCGGTCAACACCGCCACCAAAATTAAGACCAGCACCCGCCAACGGGTTGCCTGCGCTTACAACAACCGCGCCACCAATGGCAGTGCCAGCCAGTAAGCCAATAATTAATTGTGCGTATTTCATAATCAGTCCCCTTTTGTTGATAGCGCTATCTTTCGTTACTTCATGCTGTTGGCAAGTAAAATGAGAGATTAAAAAATTTTTTCACGATTTTTCTTTATTTCAATTTGTGTTTTTGCATCACGTTCAAGGTCATCCAGAAGCAACGCCAGCGCCCCATTATTGTTCACGTTTTGCCGAGCGCGAGCCACATGTTGCAGCACCGAATGATAATCACCGCTCAGTGCTGCTTCTTCGGCGAGTGATGCATAAGATAGGCCAAGTTTGCCCTGTTTACCATAGGCAATGGCAAATTGGCGCCATGTCATGCCATAGCTATCGTCCATTTCCTTCGATCGTTCAAGCAATGCAATGGCTCGAGGCAGCAATGCATTATCATTCTGGGCAATCAGCGTTTTGGCATGATCGGTTACAATCAGGGCAGAATCTGGTGCCAAACGGCTGGCCTGCTCATAGGCTTTTGCGGCCTCGGCCAGCTTACCGTTTTCAAATAAAATCTGTCCCTTCGTGTCATAAAAATAAGGATCTTTGGGGTATTGCTGAATCAACTCATTGATGCCGGCCAGTGCGGCGGCAAGTTTACTACGCTTGAATTCGGCAATGGCCCGCGCATAGCGCGCCGCGACCGATGTGTCGGTTGGCGGATACATATTCAGCGTCGTTTCATAACTTTCGGTAAAGGCCACCAGCTTGGCCACCATGCGGGCGTGCATGGTGGGTGTGCCATCGGGCACTTGGTTGGCAGGAATGGTTGATTGATTGATATGGTTGCGCATGGTGGCAATGCGTTCGCTGGTGAGCGGGTGGGTCATCATATATTTATCTTTGGTGCCACCGCTTGCGCCCGACCCCATTTCACTGCGGTGCAGAGTTTCAAACATTTCCAGCATGCCGGTGGCCGAAATGTCGTTGGCATCCAGCAGGGTGAGGGCTGCATGGTCGGCGGATTGTTCGTTGAGGCGAATATCGCTGTTTAACGTTCGCTGTGCCATGCTTTGGCTGCCCAGAATAACACCCATGCCAGCTTGTCCGGCACCACCCACGGTGGCGGCGGCGCCAATGGCAGCACCAATGAGGCCGCCAATGGTGGCGCGTGTGGTTTTCTCATTAAATTGCGATAAATGGGCGCCTGAAATATGGCCTGTTTCGTGGGCAATCACGCCGATCAGCATGCCAGGTTTTTTAGCGGCGCGAATAATGCCTGTATGAATGAAAATATTCAACCCACCGGCTACATAGGCGTTCAGGCTTGGGTCTTGCACGATAAAAATACGAACATCCTGCGGCGTAATATTCGCGGCAGTGAAAAGGGGATTCGAATAAAAACGCAGTGTATGCTCAATTTCGGCGTCCCGGATGAGTCCGGCACTAGCAGCGAACGGCTGAGCAATCAGCACAAACGCCGTGAAGCAAGCAATTAGCCGAGAGCGTCTAGCTTTCGAGAACACGGCTCCACCAGCCTTTACGTTTTTCTTTTGATTCACCCGATTCCGAGCGAATTTCGGAAGCAACAGCGGCTGGGTTCGTTTGTTTTTCGCTCAGCGGAATAACAAACGATGGCCGCGCAGCAGGGGCAGGCTGAGGGGCGCTGCTGTAGCTGCTTGGCGTTGATTCATATGACGTTGGGGCTAGTGCGGCCTGTTGTTGTTCGCCAGTCGCGTTATTGTCGCGTGGGCGACGTTCCCCGCGTTCCCCACGTTCCCCGCGGCGGTTGCGACCACCACGACGACCACGACGACGGCTGCGTTCCACACCCTCGGCGCCTTCAGCGGTGACGGTTGTTTCGCCGGTACCGTTCTCGGTCGATGGGGCTGCACCGGCATCACCAGCGGCAATTTCAGCGCGAGGGGCATCATCGCGGTTGCGTCCACCGCGACGGTTGCGACCACCGCGATCACCGCGGTCACGACGTGGGCGGTCACCGCGATCACGGCGCGGACGTTCGCTATCACTGCTGCGCGGGGCGTCGGTGACGTTTGATTCGCCGTCGCTTTCGTTGTTATCGGCGGATGATTCATCGCTTGCGGATGATTCATCGTTGCTGCCACCTTCACGGCCACCGCGTTTACCGCGGCGTGCGCGTGGCTGACGACGCGGTTGTTTGGCATCTTCATGCAGAATTTCTTTACCGTCCGCCGTCACTTTAATCAGGCGGAAATTACCGGTGATGAGGCTGGCATCCATGAGGATGACCACGGCCACGCCATAACGCTGTTCCAGCGCTTGCAGGGCGGCACGCTTTTCGTTCAGCAGGTAAAGTGCGGCCTCGGGGTGAGTAGTGACGCGCAAGGTGGCATATTCGCCGCTGGCGGCTTCTTTTTCCAGCGTGCGGATGATTTGAATGCCCACGGTTTCCACCGAATGGATGTAGCCCGTGCCACGGCAATGCGGGCACATGACACCCATGGATTCCGAAATGGATGGACGAATGCGTTGGCGCGACAGTTCCATGAGGCCAAACGTGCTGATGCGGCCCACCTGAATTTTAGCGCGGTCGGCTTTCAGCGCGTCTTTCATGGCGCGTTCCACCTGTTTACGGTTTTTGCCGTAATTCATGTCGATGAAATCGATGACGATGAGGCCAGCCAAGTCACGCAGACGCAATTGCCGCGCCACTTCTTCGGCGGCTTCCAGGTTAGTTTTAATGGCGGTTTCTTCCACGTTACGTTCGGTGGTCGATTTGCCCGAGTTCACGTCGATGGAAATGAGCGCTTCCGTGGGGTGAATGACAATATAGCCGCCCGATGGCAGGCGCACTTGCGGATCGGTCATGCCCATCAGCTGGTCTTCAACGCCCGCATAGGAGAAAAGGGGCATGTTGCCCTTATATTGCTTAATGCGTTCCACGTGGTTTGGCATCAGCATGGTCATGAAGTTTGTGGCTTCGTGGAAGGCTTCGTCACCTTCTACCATCACCTCTTTCACATCGCTGGTGTAAAGGTCGCGCAGTGACCGTTTGATGAGGTTGCCTTCTTCATAGATGAGCGCGGGCGCGGTGGAAGCGAGGGTTTGCTCGCGAATGCCGTTCCACAGATTGACCAGATATTCATAGTCGCGGCGAATTTCGTCCGTCGTGCGGTCGATACCGGCGGTGCGGATAATCACGCTCATGCCGCGATGGGTGCGCATTTCGGCGGCTACATCTTTCAGGCGACGGCGGGTTTCGCGATCGGTAATTTTACGGCTGATGCCGCCGCCTTTGGGCGAGTTTGGCATGAGCACGGCAGCGCGGCCAGCCAGCGCAATGAAGGTGGTGAGTGAGCAGCCTTTGTTGCCGCGCTCTTCTTTAATAACTTGCACCAGCACTACCTGGTTGCGCTTGATCACTTCCTGAATGCGGTAGCGGCGGTGGAAGGCTTGCGGACGGCTACCACGACCACGTTCACGCGTTTCTTCGCCCTCTTCGGCGGTGGTTTCACCATTTGCCGAAGCGTCTTCGGCATTGGTGGCTTCGGTGTTTAGCGCGTCGGTTGGTGCGGCGTCTTCGGGCAGAATATCGGCCTGAATGTCGCTGTTGACGGCAAAGCTTTCGGCGTTCAGCGGTGCCACATCATAGTGGTGATGGGGTTCGTTGACGAATCCTTCTGGAATTTCAACCATCGGCACGTCAGGCAGCGAGGCGACCACGGCCGAATCAGCCGATACGGCTTCACGGATAGCGACGACTGATTCACTGGTCGCTGATTCTTCAGGGTTTAATTCATCATCGGCGGCGAAATCTTCGTCTTCACCATCGTTGTTGCCGCCACGGTTGCGGCCGCGCGCTTCGCGCATGGCCTGTTCACGCTCGAATGCCTCGTCTTCCGCTGCTTCTTCTGCTTCTGCTTCGGCAATTTGTTCGGCCAGCAGCTTTTGCTTATCTTCGGCGGGCAGCTGGTAATAGTCGGGGTGAATTTCCGAAAAGGGTAAAAACCCTTGTTTTCCACCACCATATTCCACAAACGCGGCTTGAAGCGATGGCTCTACCCGGGTGATTTTGGCGAGGAAGATGTTCCCCTTTAATTGTGATTTTGATGAAGTGACAAAGTCATAGTCATAAACCAGATCGTCTTCCAGCAGCACCACGCGGGTTTCGTCGGCGTGTGCAGCATCAATTAGCATGCGTTTTGACATCATATAGCTCCCTTATGGGGCGCCAAAACTACAGAGAAAATCACCAAACCTAAGCTGTGTTTATGACAGCTTCGCGGGTTGTTTAGCCGCGTACACTCAGTGGGTTGAAAGCAACCGTGGGGTTGCCAACAGGTGAGCGATCATTCCATTCGTAACAGGCGATTGCCGCGCTTAAAGCGCGTTTCATGCGTGGGGTTTGAATGGTGGAGGTGAATTTCATAACCGTAGTGCGTTGGCACCTTCAGTAAAATGTTAATGCGGTGGAACCTGATATGTTGATTCCACATGTTTAGTTTGTACCCTGCTGCGCTCCCCGAATGTTTGCACGCTGTTCGTGCTTTCAGGCCGCAACCGAATTCTGTCGTGGCATGACTATAGGTGGGGATAGGTTTCATATCAAGTTGAAAAATGCATCGATGCGTGGCTTAAGAGGGTTATGAAGCGTGTTTATCGATTCTTGATGATTGCATTAATGGTGGTGGCGGTTGCCGTACCCCCATTGGCGCATGCTCAGGCGGTGATTACAGGCGTTGAGGTGGAAGTGCTTGATAAGGGTCATGAAAAGGTAAAATTTATTGCCTCAGGCCCCGTCACTCCCAGCAAGACCTTCCAGCTTGATGACCCGGTGCGCATTGTCATTGATATTCCAAGCGTTGCGGTGACGGGCATTGCGCTGCCCAGCAATTATCGTGGCACATTGCTTACCGGCATCCGCTTTGGCCAATTTGACCCCAAAACGGCACGTCTGGTGCTTGATGCTGCTGCGCCTCTGAAGGTGATTTCTGCGCGCGGTGGGTCGCCGCTGGTGGTTGAGCTGGCATCAACCAAAGCTGCCGCGCCGATCAATAACGCAGAAGAGATGGAAGAAGAAAATGTGGCGCCGGCACCCATCGCCGCTGCGCCCGCCAAACAAGCGGTGGCACAAAAACCCACAACGGCTTCGGCAAAACCTGCTGCCAAAGCTACCTCTGTTTCAGCGGAAGAAAAAAAGCCCCTGGTGGTGATTGATGCTGGCCATGGCGGGCAAGACCCCGGCGCGCTTGGGCTGCATGGTACACATGAGAAAGACGTAACCCTTAATTTTGCCCGAACCTTGCGGGCGGCGCTTTTAAAAACAGGGCGTTACCGCGTAGTTCTCACCCGTGACGAAGATATTTTTCTGAGCTTGCAGGAACGCGTGAGCATTGCGCGCAAAGCCAAGGGTAATCTATTTATTTCCCTACATGCCGATTCAAATTCACGGCCCGATGCGCGGGGACTTTCGGTTTATACGCTTTCTGAAACCGCATCGGATGATGAAGCGGCGGCGCTGGCCGAACATGAAAACAAGGCTGATATTATTCAGGGCATGGATTTGACAACGACCGATGCCGACGTGGCGAGTATTCTGATTGACCTCACCCAGCGTGAAACCATGAATAAATCATCGGCCTTGGCCGATGCGGTGGTGGAAAAACTGCATGGAAAAATTAACCGCTTGCCCAAAACACACCGTTTTGCGGGTTTCCGTGTGCTGAAAGCGCCGGATGTTCCATCAATTTTGATTGAGCTTGGATTCTTAAGCAATCAGGCCGACGAGCGTTTGCTGCTGTCACCAGAATATCGCGACGTGGTGATTACTTCTGTTGTTCGCGGCATTGACCGCTACCTCAGCGGGGAGTAACCCTTGGGTGTATGAATAATGACTCTGACAATAACGCCCTTAGGCCTGTGCGCAGAATTCGCGTGCCGCGCTTTGTGCGTTGGCTGCAGTGGATTTTTGCGAGCGCCTTTTTAGGTTTTATTTTTGCCATGATTGCGCTTGCTGCCGTGGTGCAGCATTACAGTGCCAGTTTGCCATCGACCGATCAGCTAAGCAATTATGACCCCGCCGTGGTGACACGGCTTTATGCGGGGGATGGAAAATTACTGGCCGAATATGCCAAAGAAAAACGTTTCTTTTTGCCGCTTTCCGCCATTCCTAAAAATGTTCAGCAAGCCTTTCTTTCGGCAGAAGATAAAAATTTTTATACGCATCAGGGGGTTGATATTTGGGGCACCATGCGCGCGGTGAGGTCGAATATTCTGCATTATGGTCAGGGGCGCACCATGGTGGGTGGTTCTACCATTACCCAGCAGGTGGTAAAAAACTTTTTGCTGACCAGCGAAAAATCATTCGAGCGTAAAATTAAAGAGGCCATTCTCGCTTACCGTATTTCAAATATTTACAGCAAAGATAAAATTCTTGAGCTGTATCTGAACGAAATTTATCTGGGGCAGGGAACCTATGGGGTGGCGGCGGCGGCCATTAATTATTTTGATAAATCGCTCGACGCGCTGACCACCGAAGAAGCATCGTTGCTGGCGGCGCTGCCCAAAGCGCCCGCCTATTTTGATCCGGCTAAAAACTATAAGCGAGCGCTCGAGCGCCGCAACTATGTGATTAATCGCATGCGCGAAGATGGCTATGTGGATACGAAAGAGGCGGTACGCGCGGCATCGACCGCCATTATGACCCGTAACCGTGATAAGGGCGAGCTCGCCCGCGCCGATTTCTTTTCCGAAGAAGTGCGTCGTGCATTGGCGGGCATGTATGGTTCCAACGTGCTTTATCAGGGCGGGCTGTTTGTTAAAACAACCCTTAACCCCAAATTTCAGGAATACGCCGATCGGGCATTGCGCCATGCGTTGATGATGTATGACCAGCGCCATGGCTACCGCGGACCTATTGGCACACTGAGCAGTAGCGAAACATCATGGCAGACTGGCCTTGAAAAAATTCGTCAGGAAAAGAATATCAGCCTGTTTGATGCTCAGCAATTAGCGGTTGTGAAGCGTGTGACGCCACGGGTGGAAATTGGACTGATGAACGGCGATCAGGGTGTGATTGCGCCCGAACATATGAGCTGGGCTAAACCGAATTTCACGGTGGGCAATGTTATTCTGGTCGAACCGGCTATCGACCCCAAGGGCGGTGAGCTGAAAGGGTTTTACCGACTGCTGCAAATTCCAGAAGTGAATGGTGCCTTGGTGGTGATGGACCCGCACACCGGCAAAGTGCTGGCCATGAGTGGTGGTTATGCCTATGCGGGTTCGGAATTTAACCGCGCCACCCAAGCCAAACGTCAGCCGGGTTCGGTGTTCAAGCCATTTGTTTACCTCACCGCACTTGAAAGCGGTTTCAGCCCCACGTCGGTGATTGTGGATGGCCCCGTTTCATTGCCGCAAGGGCCGGGTTTGCCCATGTGGACACCCAAAAACTATGAGGGTGATTATCAGGGGCCCATCACCTTCCGCACGGCCCTGGAACATTCGCGCAACGCGGTGACGGTGAAAATTGCCGCCATGATTGGCATTAAACGCATCAAGCGCGTGGCGCAGCGTTTTGGGCTGTATGAAGATGAAGTGGCCGAGAATTATTCCATGGTGCTGGGCGCTAAAGAAACCACGCTGATGAAACTGGTGAATGGCTACAGCATGATTGCCAATGGCGGCCGCCGCGTTTCACCGTGGCTTATTGAGCGGATTGATGATCGTAATGGCGCCACCATTTTCCGTCGCGACACGCGCCTTTGTGAAGCGTGCCTGAGTATCGACACCACGCCTGCGCCGCAATCACCGCCCACCTTGAATGACGAGCGCGAACGCGTGCTTGACCCGCGGGTGGCCTATCAAATCACCTCGATTCTTGAAGGCGCAATCACGCGTGGCACGGGGTCGGCGGCGCGGGTGCTCAATCGTCATGTGGCGGGTAAAACCGGCACCACCAACGAATCACGCGACACATGGTTCATTGGCTACACGCCCAATGTGGTGGTGGGCACCTATGTGGGGTTCGACACACCAAAATCGCTCGGTGATAAGGAAACCGGTGGGCGCGTGGCCATTCAGGGCTTCATTAAATTTATGCAACAAGCGGGTAGTATGATTGCGGATAAACCGTTCCGCGCACCGCCCGGCATTCGTGAAATTCCCATCAACCGTGCCACAGGTGATCCGCTGTTTGCGGGCGGCGAAGCCAATGGCAAAGATATTATAAACGAAGCATTGCTGACGGGCGGGCCTATTTTCAAACCAGCGAATGAGCTTGCGGAAGAGTTGAAAGAAAAAGAAAATAATGTGGATGTTGCGCCCGTGCCCGAACCTTTGGCCGATGGGGAAGTGCCGCCTGAACAAGCGCCCGTTACCGTGCCGGGGCTGAATGAACCGGCACGGTTTACGCCCCCCGCAGCGGGAGCGCTTGCGCCATACCAACGCCCTGTTGATCCGCAAGGGTTCGACCCCAACGCCAACCCGGGCACCGGCACGGGCGGCATGTATTAGTTTTGGGTGCTCCGCGAGATCGTCTGCTGACGATCGCTACGCGCAGCTTCGCTGGCTGATGGCTCGTTCGCCCCGCTCACAATGAATGTCATTGCGAGGAGCGAAGCGACGTGGCAATCCAGACAATAAAGAAGGAAGAACAATGAAAGCTGAAATTATTACACTGAAAGAGCAATTTGAATCGTCGCAATCACTGCTTGCGAGGTGTCTTTGACGTTCCGGCGCTTGAAAAGCAGCTGGTGGAGTTAAACGCGGCGGCGGAAGACCCAAATTTGTGGAACAATCAGGAACAGGCGCAAAAAACCATGCGCGAACGCACGCGGGTTGAAAACACGCTCGCTAATTTTCGTCGTGTCATTGGTAATTTTAATGATGCGTTAGAGCTGCACGAAATGGCTGAAGGTGAGGGCGATGAGCCATCCCGCGCCGAGGCGCAACGCGAACTGGAAGCGCTGGTAAAAGAAATTGGCGTCATGGAGCTGGAAGCGCTGCTGAACGGCGAGGCCGACGCCAATGATTGCTTCATTGAGATTCACCCGGGCGCGGGCGGCACTGAAAGTCAAGATTGGGCCTTCATGCTTTACCGCATGTATTTGCGCTGGGGTGAGCGTCGCGGTTTCAAGGTTGAAATTGTCGATGAGCAAAGCGGCGAAGAGGCAGGCATTAAATCAGCCACCATTAAACTCACTGGTCACAATGCCTATGGCTGGGCGAAAACGGAAAGTGGCGTGCATCGGCTGGTGCGCCTTTCACCGTTTGATAGCCATGCGCGGCGTCACACCAGTTTTGCCAGCGCCTGGGTCTATCCGGTGGTGGATGAAAACATCAACCTTGTGGTGGAAGAAAAAGATGTGC
>CANEUT010000037.1 GCA_947441895.1 Rickettsiales bacterium
CGAAGATACTTTGGGTAGCGTTTGCAATAGTCTGCTGAAGAAGGCTAAGCGCATTGATTTATCTAATAGCTTGAAGGTCATTTTATCAAATGCGATATCTAAACTCCCATCTTCTGATTTTAAACAATTGTCAGTTGAAGTTGATCAGATCTTCAAATCCTAGTGAAACCCTCTCCACAATCTGCGGAATATGCATATACTTCATCGCAATCCACATCCGTAAAATCAACAACCTGCGCTCGTTGCAGGTTCTGAACCCGTCCACCAACGCCGACCATCTAAACTCCCCCTAAAGCAGCCCCTAACCCCCCTGAAACATCAGCTATTGTCACAGTACTGTCACTTGAGATAGCGCCCCCCAAAGCCTAAAATGAAGCTTGGAGGACTGCGTTTTACGTATGACAAAGCCAATGCGGCAGGAGATTTATATATTCGACCATCCCGAAAGCAGGGTTCGCTTTCTGGAGGCATCGCTTATTGGTGATGATTGGCGCGCCACCATTGTTATTCCACCCAGCGAAGCCGCGAACCCCGAGCAACGCGCGCATGAATTAGAAAATTTATTTAAAGCACGTGGCTATGCCACTAGCATCGATAATGATGGCACCGGCACGGCGCTTTTGCATCTGCATCATTTTGGCAAAAAAACAAATCCGCTGGATGTGGTGCGCGAAATGGGCATTGGTCGCGGCACCAGCTTCACCATTGAACATTTGGGCCAGCTAACGGGCGAAGCGCTTACCAGCGCCGCCAGTTTCTTTTCGTATGTGATTAAAGAACCGGCACGCTTATTCAACGGCATTTACCTGGGCGGCGATGCGTTTATGTCGGGCTCCGAACTATTTCACAAGCGCGATGGCGGCGCGGCAAGCGCCCATGCACCTGCGCATCATGCCGGATTAGCAAAAGCCAGCAAAGCCATTGGCACCGTGGGCACGTTGGGCAACTGGGCGCAATCGATTATTGATTTGAAATACGCCAAAAACGGTGCCGAACTGAATTATGATGAATTGAACGAAGCGTTTAATATTGGCCAAAAACGCGGCATCGATGCCACCAATTTTAAAGCATGGAGCGACCCCAAGCTGCGTGAAAACGCACTTACCCCCATTACCGATGTGGCCAAGCGCCATCCGCTGGAAACGGGTGCGTGGGCCATGGTGGGGGCCCAGCTTTCGTTTATTACCGCCCGTGGGCTTGATATTGCCATGGATCTGCCTGCACTGCGCCGCCACGCCATACCTCACCCGCGTGAATGGCTGAAGCTGATGCGCGTGAGCGACATGCACGATAATGCTGAAGTGCAAAACGCACTCGGCCGCACACTGAATCATGAGGAAGCGGTGCATTTAGGCGCTTTCAAACGGACATTGGGTTCCAGCATCAATTTGCTGCGCGCGGGGCTTTCCATCAGCGGTTGGCAGCTGCTCACGCATCAGCATAAGCATCATGACAAAATGACGAATTGGACCAGTAATCCACTGAAACGTCTGGGTGAAGAGATCGATAACAACACCGAAAAAAGCCTGGCCACCCTCACCGCGGCGGCCAGCATTGTGGGCTTAACCGCCGCCGCCTTCAGCCGTAATGGCTGGCAAATGGCGGGGGAAAGCATTTGGCTGGCGGGCGATTGTGTTATTTTTCTGGTGAACAAAGAAAATTATGGTGAACACAGCTCGCACCAAGAATTACCGCTGATCGAAGCCGCCACCACATTTATGAAAGCCATGCCGGTGGCGCTTGGGCCCGCCGCCGAAACGCAGATGATTAATGATCTGGCATCGCACCTTGCCCATCGCACGGTGAATGAAGGCGAACGCAAAACCAAAATACAAAATCCTGAAAAAATGCAGGCCGAAATGCAGCGCCTTACCACGGCCATTGCCACGGGGCTTAGAGCCAACATGGCCAGCCACGATACGATTTTCAAAAAAATCGCCTATCAGTCAGCCATTATTGCGGGTAAATTCGGCCCAGAAAAAGGCCACGCCGTAGCTGAAAAAATTGCCGAGTCACTGGGCCAAGCCCCCTCACTTCACGCCAGCGCCGCAGAATGGTCGGCCGCCATTAAAAACGCCATGAAACATGTAGTGGTGGATGACGAAAATATTCGTGGCATTTCGCAGCTGACGAATGATATTGCCCAGTTGGTGCTCACCTCGCCCGCCTCATCGAACGCGGGCGTGGCCATGGCGGTGTATGATGCGGTGGCAGACTTTATGCCGCGCAACCCGCAAGGCGTGCACATGCTGCAAAAAGCCATTGCCGAAGAAGCCACCAAACAAATGAACCTGACCCCCGAACAAGTGGCCGCCATGCACGCCGCCGCCCAGCATGCGGCGCCGCCACTACAGGTGGCATCGGCACGTTAATGATCTCCCTCAGCAAAAAATCCTTCGCTTAACTGATTGTTAAGGAAAATGCGCTATCTTATGTATGAAAGTAATACATTAAGGGCACCTGGGGTGCGCCATTACTAAAACAGGAGACGAGCAGTGACAGACCAACCTACACTAACACCCCTGCAAGATGCAAACGTAAGGGTCGCAACGCGCCTATTCAATCGCTATGTTGGCGATGAAGCCAAAGAGCGTGAGTTCGAGCGCAGATTACGTCGCTATGTTGCGGATCATCCAGATTGGAATATGGCTGAAAGCGCACAAACCATATGTAACAGGGTTTTGTCGGCTCCCAATTATCAACCTGCAGGTGGCGATGCTGCCGGCAGTGACGTTGATGCTAATTTCAGCATTCGCGGACAATTTCAAAATGAAATTCGCACCGCATTGGCCAGTGATCCAGCCATACAGCGACTGCAGCGAGAAGAAACCGCACGCGCCGCCGCTCGTTGGAACCAACTGGAACCAATTCTTACAGAAAGTTCTGTAAGACTTAATTTAGAGACAGCAGGACGGGCTATTGACCATCTGCGTACCCATTTTACTTCGGATTCAATGCGGAATGACATTCTTGAGGCTCGCGCGTTGGTTGCTGCCGTTGATAAATTGGTCAACACAACTGGGGTTGCATCACTTATCAGCGCAATTGAACATGGCCAATCTCCGGTGACTTTGGAGGGGCGTAATGCAGCGCGCTACCAGGAAGCAAAAGAAGGTGTCATTGCCGCATTACGCAACAATCATGTAAGTAATCCGCAGGAAGCAGATGTTACCGCAGTGCTTCGGGCAGCAGTACCGCTGGCACGTGAAGCGATTAGGCAGCGCCAAAACTAATCGCCCAGCTTTTCCTCATACCACGTCTCGCCGATGGCGATTTTTTCACGGCCATTTTGCACGCGCCAGTCGTTGCTATCGCGTAGGCTATAAATGCAGCCACAATATTGCTGGGCATAGAATTCCTCGCGCTTGGCAATATCATACATGCGGGCGCCACCGCCCTTTAACCGCCAATTATATTCCCAATAGGTGATGCCATCATAAGGTTCAGCCGCGCGCACGCCGCAGTCATTAATCTGGTCCAGGTTTTTCCAACGTGAAATGCCCAGCGAGCTGGTGATCACGGGAAAACCATGCTCATGCGCGTAAAGTGCGGTGCGGGCGAAGCGCATATCGAAGCACATGGTGCAGCGTGCGCCCCGCTCCGGCTCGCGTTCCATGCCCTTGGCACGGGCGAACCAGTTCTGCACGTCATAATCAGCATCAATAAACGGAATGCTCATTTTTTCGGCGAAGCGAATATTCTCATTTTTGCGGATTTCATATTCGCGCAGCGGGTGAATGTTGGGGTTATAGAAGAAAATGGTGAGGTCAATGCCGTTGGCCAGCATCTGCTCCATCAGCTCGCCCGCGCAGGGCGCGCAGCAGCTATGCATGAGGACGCGCCGGGCAGCGCCCGGGGGCGTTAAATCGACATGTTTCATGATTTCCGATGCTTGATCGTGCTGTTGCATAACGCGCTAGTTAACGTAATTCGCCGCAAAGGGCAAGTCATGTGGGTGGGGTGCTGGGTGGGGTTATTGTCTGCCGCGCGCAGCAGCTGGGCGCATAATCGCCTGAAATTCAGCTGCCGTATCAATTCTGTTGGCGTTTGTAACGCCGCGTGCAATTAATGCATTGGCAGCTTCGGTAACGCTTACAGTTCTATCGCCATTCGTGTTACCAATAATTGCGACCCCGCCAACGGCGCACTCCCTTAGACGTTCATTAATTTCTCTGAAAAAAGCATCTTTCTGGGCTTGCGACATGTTAAAAAAAGCTGCCTCATTAGCCGAAACTCTACCGTCATCATTGCGGTCGGCCACTCCAAGCGCTCGCTGAACAGCGACTTCAATTTCAGCAGCGCTAAGTTGGCCATTACGGTCAGTATCTGCCTGGGCAGTAGAACTACCGGAACGTCTAATAGCCACCATAATATCATTCATGGTGAGGGTGCCGCCCGTAGCATTAATAACACCACTATTCTGATAGCGCCGACTAATAGCACTCATTTCGTTGTTGGTTACGCCACGAAAGCGACTCATTGCGTTTACCAAAACACCAAATTCTTCGTAAGAAAGCGTATTATGTAACCCAAGGACACCATCGGTAGAGCTGTTGTACGACGCTGCTTGCGAGTAGCTAATGTCCATATTTTCTTGGCGGTGGGCCTCAAATTGCGCAAAATTAGTAATGTTCATGGCACGTAACTTCGCCGCATTTTGTGGATCAGCGATATAGCGGTTATAATGTCCACGGGCGATTAAGCCAAGAGCAGGGTCGACGCTAACATTTCTTCTCGCAGCCTCAGCCATTGCGGCAGTATTATCTATTACAACACCTGCGCTATTTGCTGCAGCGCTCAAATCCCCCCTTGATAATGCACCCGCAGCATCAGCTGCGGCATTGCCAGTCCTACCCAGCATATTTAGCGCGGTAGATGTTGTCGCTGCTGCGCGGGTATCATTTAGGCGCTCTTGGTCGGATCCGCCTTGTCTGTCTGCCAACTCTCGTGATCTTCTACGAATTTGAACGGTATCACCACTTTCTCGGGCTTCTTGCAATCTGCTTCTTGCTTCAGCAATTTCTTCATCCGATGCACGCGGCACAGTGCCTTTTCTAGCCGAAACTAAGTTATCTCTTTCAGATGCTTCCCGTGCCGCGCGGGCTTCTTCAGCCTGCCTGTGGGCGATGGCATCGAGCCTTTTTGCAATTTGTTGCGCTTGATCGTTATTTATTTTACTCGTTGTCGCGTTGACGGATATCTTATGATCTTTGCTCAGCACTTCCTCTTGTGCATCTTGCTGCATCTCTTTGGATAAGTTTTTAAGCTGTGCCAAAATGCCACTCACGGAAGCCGGGCTAGCATTCTGCAAAGAATTTAAAGCGCTACCCACGACTACGCGAAGGTTAGCTAAAAGGGCTGCCTTATCAACGCTATCGTCCATCGCACCAATGACATTGCTAATGCTCGCTGCTTCCGCAAGAATTTCAGTGCGCGCCTGCGCAGCTGCATCACCAGCAGCCTCTGCAGCCGCAGCATGGCCTGATGGTGGAAGAACGGTATCTGTGCCGTAATCGAACATTCCTGCTAAGCCTCGATTTTTATCAACGGATCAATAAAAATAGATTAAATCCAATTTAAATAGTGCCTGAAATAGGTTAATTTACGGTTAATTTTTACTGGGATTGAGGTAAAAAATGGTGGATAAGTGCCGCTTTGCGAATAGCCCCCACACACAATGAGGCGAGAAACAAATAACGGCACGCCATGGGCGCACCGTTATTTTATTTAGCTTTATAAATCAGGACTTAAGAAGGCTTACGCCTTCTTTTTTGCTTTGGTGACGGGGCTAACCGTACTCACCGCCGCGGCACGTTTGGCTGGCGCTTTGTCTTTCGATTTGCCAGTCACGCCACCCGTTTTGCTTTTTTCCTCAATCGCATCGATCGACCCGATGGCTGCCAAATTGATGATATCGGCAACGGAAGCATTCATGCTGACAATTTGCACGGGTTTTTCCAAGCCAACCAGAATGGGACCAATCACCGTGCCCACTCCCAATTCTTCCAGCATGTTGGCCGAGATGTGCGCCGAATGCAGTGCCGGCATGACCAGCACGTTGGCCGGGCCGCTGAGGCGGCAGAACGGATAAAGCGCCATCAGCTCCGCGTTCAGGGCCACATCGGCCGACATTTCGCCGTCATACTCGAAGTTGATCGTTTTATTTTCATCCAGAATGGCTACCGCATCGCGAATGCGTTTTGATTTCTCACGCATGGGGTTACCGAAGTTTGAATATGACAGCAATGCCACGCGTGGCTCATGACCCAGTTGCTGCGCTTTGCGGGCGCTACGCAAGGCAATATCGGCCAGTTCTTTTTCATTTGGTAATTCCTGACAGGCCGTATCGGAAATGAATACCGTACGATTTTTGGAAACCAACATCGATAAGCCAAACAGGAATTGCCCGTCTTTGGTATCAATCACGCGGCCGATATTTTCGAGCGCGCGATAATAATTGCGGGTAAGGCCGGTGATGACCACGTCACCATGACCACATTCCAACATGCAACCGGCAAAAATGTTACGATCATTTTTCACCATGCGCTCCACATCGCGCTCAAGGAAGCCTTTGCGCTGCAGCTTTACATACAGCGTGTCGATATATTGCTTGAGGTGCGAACTAACAGCAGCGTTGACGATTTCCAAGTCATCGGCATGTTTAATGCCAAGACGCTGGATGGTTTGGCGAATGCGCTCGGGACGGCCCACCAAAATGGGGTGACCATAGCCGTTGTCGCGCCAGTGAATGGCGGCGCGAATCACCTTCTCTTCTTCACCCTCCGCGAAAATAACGCGCTGCGGATTCTGGCGCACGGCATCAAACAAATGGTTCATGCTGTTGGCCGATGGGTCAAGCCGCGCACTTAGTTCACGCTTATAAGCGGCGAAATCCTGAATGGGGCGACGCGCCACGCCTGAATCCATGGCCGCTTGGGCAACGGCGGTGGCCACGGTGGTGATGAGGCGCGGGTCAAACGGAGTGGGAATAATATACTCCGGACCATATTTCATTTCGCGACCCGAATAGACGGCCATCACCTCTTCCGGCACATCTTCACGCGCCAAACGGGCGATTGCTTCCGCCGCCGCCACTTTCATTTCCACGTTAATTTCGCGTGCACGCACATCCAGCGCCCCACGGAAAATGTAAGGGAAGCCCATCACGTTATTCACCTGGTTGTTATAGTCAGAACGGCCAGTGGCGATAATGGCATCAGCGCGAACTTCCAACACTTCCTCCGGCATAATTTCGGGCACTGGGTTCGCCATGGCGAAAATGATGGGGCTTTTGGCCATGGCTTTCACCATCTCTTTGCTCACCGCACCAGCGGCCGAAAGACCAAGAAATACATCCGCGCCCGTCATGGCTTCCAGCAGCGTGCGCTTGTCGGTTTTCACCGCATGGGCCGACTTCCATTGGTTCATGCTTGAGTCAGTACGGCCTTCATAAATCACGCCGGATTTATCACACAGCAGCACGTTCTCGTGCTTTACGCCCATATGCTTCAGCAGCTCGATACACGCAATGCCGGCCGAGCCCGCGCCGTTAGCCACTACTTTCAGGTCTTTCAGTTCACGGCCGGTAATATGCGCCGCGTTAATGATACCTGCCGCAGTTACAATCGCCGTGCCGTGCTGGTCATCATGAAACACCGGAATGTCGCACAGTTCTTTCAGGCGATCTTCAATGATGAAACAATCGGGCGCGCCAATATCCTCAAGGTTAATGCCGCCGAAGGTAACGGAAATAGCGCGAACGGCGCTGATGATTTCTTCCACATCGGTGGAATCAACTTCAATATCCATCGAATCAATATCGGCGAAGCGTTTGAACAGGATGGACTTGCCTTCCATCACCGGCTTACTGGCCAGTGCGCCAAGGTTGCCAAGGCCAAGCACCGCCGTGCCGTTGCTGACCACGGCTACAAGATTGCCCTTGCTGGTGTAATCATAGGCGGCGTCTTTGTTTTCATGAATTTTGATGCAGGGAACAGCAACGCCGGGTGAATAGCCCAGTGCCAAATCACGCTGGGTAATAAGCGGTTTGGTGGGGGTGATGGAGATTTTACCGGGCTGGCCCATGGTGTGGTAGGCAAGGGCTTCTTCGTCGGTAATCTTCATATTTTCACTGGTCATTGGTCTGTCCTTGTTATAGCGCTACTAACATCGAAAAATGAGTGGGAAAACGGCATGGTCTCCGCTTCTGAGGCAGTGAGCATAAGGGCAGATACGCAACAGACAAGCGCAAACTCTGTGTGCGATGCAACAAATCGCATGGCCGGCGCCACCCCCAGCATGAAGCAATATTGGGAAATTAAATCGCGCCACCCCGATTGCATTCTGTTTTATCGCATGGGTGATTTTTACGAGCTGTTTTTCGAGGACGCCCAAATCGCCTCACCCATTCTGGATATTGCCCTCACCAAGCGTGGCAAACAGGAAGGCAATGACATTCCCATGTGCGGCGTGCCGGTGCATGCAGCCGAGATGTATCTGCCAAAACTCATTGCCAGCGGCCATAAAATCGCCATTTGCGAACAGCTGGAATCACCCGAGGAAGCGAAAAAGCGCGGCTACAAAGAAATTGTTCGCCGCGATGTGGTGCGTATTGTCACCCCGGGCACCATCACCGAAGAAACCCTCCTCGCCCCCACCACGGCGCATTATTTGGCCGCGCTTTCGCTGAAAGCTGATGCGGGAGGATTGGCATGGCTCGACCTATCGACCGGTGAATTCATCTGCGCGGCCACCAGCAGCAGCCAGCTTCCGTCGCTGCTCGCCCGCATTGCGCCGCGCGAATTGCTTCTCACCCAAGCCACCTATGAACTGCTCGCGTCACAGCCGTGGTTCTTCGAATGGAAGAACATCACCGCCATTCGCCCCGATGCGCAGTTTGAAGCAAGCGGCGCCAGCCGCCGCATTCGTGAACATTACAACGTGGGCGACAGCGCCGTGTTCGGTGAATTCACCCAAGCTGAAACCGCCGCCTGCGGCGCGTTGATTGACTATGTGAAACTCACCCAGATGGATGCCGCCGCGCGCATTGACCCGCCACACGCCGAACAAGCCGATGACCATTTGCAGATGGATGCCGCCACTCGGCGCAATTTGGAATTGGTGCAGACGCTCGGCGGCGCAAGGCGCGGCAGCCTGCTCGCCACCATCGACGAAACGGTCACCGCCCCCGGCGGCCGCCTTCTTTCCGCCTGGCTTTCTGCGCCATCACGTCAATTGCACACCATTGCCAGTCGCCATGAAGCGGTGGCATGGGCACTGGAACATGCAAAACCACGCGAAACCATTCGCAGCCATTTAAAATCCATCGCCGATATGGAACGGGCGCTTGGCCGTCTATCGCTCGGCCGCGGCGGACCGCGGGATTTGTTGCTGCTGGCAACCGGCCTTACGGGTGCGAATGCGCTGCACGAAATGCTGCGCCCCCTCACCCTGCCCCAGCTTTTGAACGAAACACGAAGTAGCCTTTCTGGCCTGCACATATTGGCCGACCAACTGACGAACGCCCTGAAACCAGAAGTGCCGCATCTGGTGCGCGACGGTAATTTTATTGCCGATGGTTTCCGCGCGGATCTTGACGAATGGCGCCGTTTGCGTGACGAATCACGTCGGGTGATGGCGGTGATGGAGCAAAAGCTGAAAAGCGATACCGGCATCACCTCGCTTAAAATTAAACATAATAATGTCATCGGCTATTTCATCGAAATCACGCAAATCCATGAAAAGAAAGTGCCCGCGAATTTCATTCATCGCCAAGGGCTGGCGGGCAGCTTGCGCTACACAACGGATGAGCTGAACGACACCGCCCGCAAAATTGATGAAGCGGCAGATAAATCGCTAAAGCTGGAATTGATGCTGTTTGATGAGCTGGTCGCAACTGTGCTTTCAGCCAGCCCGCTCATTATTGCAGCCGCACGGGCGCTGGCCACCATCGACACCGTCACCGCCCTTGCCCACTTGGCCGAAGTCGGAAATTGGGTGCGTCCAACCATCACCAGCGGCACTGCATTGGCCATCAAGGAAGGGCGTCACCCGGTGGTGGAAGCCGCACTTCGCCGACAGCACCGTGAGTTTATTGCGAATGACTGCGCCATGAACGAGCAATCAAAACTTCACCTTATTACCGGCCCCAACATGGGCGGTAAATCGACCTTTTTGCGCCAACAAGCCATTTTGGTGATTCTGGCGCAAATGGGCAGTTTTGTACCAGCGGTTGCGGCTGAAATCGGCTTGGTTGATAAGCTGTTCTGCCGCGTGGGTGCGGCGGATGACTTGGCGCGTGGCCAATCCACCTTCATGGTGGAAATGGTAGAGACCGCCAGCATTCTTCATCAGGCGACGGAACAATCACTGGTCGTGCTTGATGAAATAGGTCGTGGTACCGCGACCTATGACGGCGTTTCCATCGCCTGGGCAGTGGCAGAACATCTGCATAACGCCACCCGTTGCCGCGCATTATTTGCCACCCATTATCATGAACTGACGGCGCTTTCTGACACCCTGCCCCGCCTGAAGAATTACCATGCAAGTGCCAAAGAATATCAAGGACAGCTGATTTTTCTGCATACCATTCGCGAAGGCGCCGCCGATCAATCCTATGGCATTCACGTGGCAGCGCTGGCCGGCATGCCAAAACCAGTGCTTACTCGTGCCCGCGAATTACTCACCACGCTAGAATCTGGTCATAGCCTGACTGAACGCACAAGCGCACCAGAGCTGCCATTATTTTCACACGCAACCAATTTAAAAGAAAGCGAAAAATCAGAGTTGGCTGAACGGATAGAAATGATTAATGTGGATACATTAACCCCCATCGAAGCGCTGAATATTCTGGCCGAACTCAAAAAACTTTAGAATATTTGCATGCAACCATAGGGTTAGCTGTGTGACAGTTGCGTGAAGTACTGCTAACCGTCATATTTGCTTCACACGCGCCATGTAAGTTAATTTCATGGCAAAAATTGAACTCAAAGTCATTAATCGCAATCGCAAAAGTTCGCCTGATCAGCAAAAAGCTGAGCAGCACCTTAAGGTGACTGCCACTCAAAGTGGTGCAGAATATGAATTTGTTCTGAAACGCCACCATTTGGAAGTAAAGCAGCTTAAAACCATCGGTGGCAAAGAATCGAATGATTGGTTCTCCACTCTGACCGATGAAGAAAAAACACAAGTTTTTGCCTTGGTAATGGATGAATATCGCGATCGATCGCTTGGTGATAATGGTTTTCGTGGCGCATCAATCGGCGTGGTTTCTAAACAAGACAATGGTCAAAGCCGTATTTTTATTGGCACCAACACCCAACGCGGAGCCTCGCCATATTTTAAAGACTGCGCTGAACAAAACATGGTGAATGCCGCCACCGATACCATGGCGTTTGAGCAAATTTCTGAGGCCATGCAAAACGGTAAGCCACAACCAAAGCCCGAAGAACTGAAACCAGCAAAACTCAAGGCCGTTTATATCATGCAAGGAATTGATAGAACCGCCAACAAACCAGGCATACCTATGGCATGCGCATGCGGAAAATGTACCGATATGCTGGCCAATACCATGGAATCAGAAGAGAGGATGGTGACCACCATCCCATTGCTTACCGACCATTTACGCAGCCAACTGCAAACGGGCGCAGCCACCATTACACTTAACAATAGCGCCTCGGTACTGGCCGATATTAAAGATCCAAACGCTGGCGACACAATTAAAAGCTGGCATGTGCCGCTATCACACATCAATCGCCATCGCACGATTTCACTAAACGAAGAAACCGCTGCCGCGCAAAAAGATGGCTATAAAAGCCTTATTCATGAAGCATCAAGCGCACAAAATCTTCCTGAAAATCAGGCGAAAAAAAATCTGAAACAGCTTGCAAATGGGGCCTCATCCGATAATTTACTCACCCGTTTGGGCAAACGCCTGGAGCAGTTTTTAAAACCTATGGGTGAGGCATTGGGTTTTTCATTCTTTCCAGCGGCGGCACAGGCGGCACAAAATGTGGTACTGCATCGCCATAGTGAGGCCGAGCTGGATGGGGCCGTCAAAGCAGACGGCACGATTGATTTAACGAAAATCAACCAGTTCATGGTCACACAAATTCAGGATGCGGTCGCCGATCGGCTTCATAGCCTTGAAGAAACCGCCAAAATGTCAGAACAGCAAAAAGGTGCGTGGATTAAAGAAAATATCAACTACGTTCGCTGCGCAGCTATTCAGTTAGACGATGGAACATTCCACTATGC
>CANEUT010000038.1 GCA_947441895.1 Rickettsiales bacterium
AATATCTTCCACGGCGATGGGGCGCACATCATGCACGCGGTCACCCGCTTTCAGCTCGCTGAGTGACGGAAGGCGGGCGATGGTGAGTTGGTTGGCTTCGGCAATGGCCAGCAGCGATTCAAACGCGCCACGGGCGACGTTGGGTTCGGTCAGCAGCAAACGCTGCGGGGCGCGGCCCTTGCGCCCCAATTTGCGAACAATGTAGGCGATTTCAGAAATATTTCCATAGATGCGCACGTTGTGAATTTCACGCCCATGTTGGCGGGAATCATCATCAATCAGCCCCACGGCGCGGTAGGGAAAATCGGCGTTGCGCTCGGATTCGCGGATGAACATTTCGGCCTGCGGCGTGGCGCCCACCAGCAGCACCGGAATGCGATTCTGGTAATGGCGGGTGAGTTCGAACAGCAGCGCGCGATCATAGACCAGACGCCACAACACCCGGCCAGCGGCAAGGCAAAGCATGAGGCACATCCAGTGCAAAAACGGCACTGAGCGCGGCAGATATTCCAGCCGTGTGAAGGTGAACATGATGAAATAAAATGCGAGCACGGTGACGGTGCTGGCGCGGGCGATGATGAGCAAATCGGATAGTGAGGTGTAGCGCCAAACCCGACGATAGGTGCGGTAATAGAGGAGTGTCAGCAGCAGCAGCCCCGCAAAAATAGCCATGCCCTGAAAAATATAGCCCTGCGCATAGGTGAACATGCGCGGATAGCCCAGTCGCAAATAAAGCGCCAAGGCAAAGCTGGTCGCCCCCATGATGCAGTCATGCAGCACGGCGATGGCATTAAAGGGCGGTAATCTAAAGGCGAAACGCATCGGACCCAGACGGTTGATTCTGCTGCGTGGCATAAGCGATTGCGCCGCCCCATGCAAGCAAACTGACGATGGCAGCAATCCACGCGCCATGGCTTGCGGCTTCCAGCATCAGCCAGCCCAGCAGAAGGGCTAACGGTGCGCGGGCCATGCCCAACACGTCGCCGGGGCGAAAAGCGGCAAGCAGCCCCACTAAACCAGCGGCGATGAGCGCCGCATCCAGCCCCACATGGCTTGGCGTCTGGAAGATGAAGGGGCTGGCGATGAGGGGCAAAAGTGCGACGATGTGGGCGATGCTGCCGGTTTTTGCATCATCCATACCCGCATGGCTGCCAAGCACCATGGCGAGCCAGGCAACCCCGGCGCCAGCAAGTAACATGGCGTGCGGCACTTTGTCGATGGTAGGCAAAGTGAGGGTGGATAGCCCCAGCATAACGGCAATAAAGGGCACGCCCCAACGGGCAATTTTTGGTAAAAATCGTTGGTTGCTGATAAGCCCCAGCCCAACCAGCAACACCGCGCCTACCAGTAATTTGGCGGGCGCACCCACCACGGTGAGAAAGGCAAGGATGGCCACCACGGCTAGCAAGCCCGCAGGCACTAAATCAGATGTGTTGAATAAGGCGCCCAGACGATGCATCACCCGCAGCGCCGCCCATGCGGTAAGCGCCGTGGAGAGCAGAAGAATGATGATATAGGCAGTGACCATAAAGGCGAATCTAGCCTAGTTTAATTCTAGTGCCTAGTGCCTAGTGCCTAGTCGCTAGCGCCTAACTCGTTAAACCTTGCACCTGACGCAACGCCACAATCAGCATGGGGTAATCGAGGCTGGGCTGGGTGCGCAAATCACCCATGAACTGGTCATAACGTGCCAGCGCGCCCGCGTTATCGGCAGCCCAGGCAGCGGCAATATCGCCCTTCTGTTTGCCATAGGTTGCTAATGCGCCCAAGCAAAGCCGCCGCTGCGCCTGATATAATTCGGCGATGAGCGACTTCACCGCCAGCTGTTGCCAGTAATTCTCGGCCGTGAGGTGGCTTGCCACGTCACGCAGCCAGCCTAGTTTCAGGGCGTCGCCCAACTCGAAATACAGGCGCCCAACGCTGGTGATGGGTTGGTTGCTGACGTTTGCCACATCGACCATGTCGCCGGCCGAAGTAAGAATATCGAGCATGGCAATGCGTTTGGCTAATGATTCCCCAACACCGTTTGTGGTGAGTTCGCTCACCGCTTTGGCAAAAGCAGTGCGGGCGCTGCCGGTCATGCATTGGTTGGCGTTTTTTTCCACTTCGCGGATGCCGGGTTCGTAGCGCTTCATGATGGTGGCGACATCGACCGATTGCGGAACATTCTGCAACAACCAGCGGCAGCTATGGTCGATAAAGTGGTTTACCCGCACGAAAAGTTGCGACTGTACGTTGGCGCTTATTTTACCATCGAGCGCTTCGATAGATTTCCACACATCACGCAATCCAAAGGCATCACGGGTGATGACATAGGCCTGGGCAACAACACCGGCGCCAAGGCCCGTGGCCTGCATTAAATCATGGGCGAAGGCAAAGCCAGTGCGATTGACAATGGAGTTGGTGATCATGGTGGCGACAATTTCGCGGCGTAGGCGGTGCGATTTAATTTCGGACGCAAAACCTTTCTGCATGGCTACCGGAAAATAGCGCAGCAAATCACCTTCGAAATAGGGAGCATCGAGGCAGGATTCTTCCGCCAGATCTCGGAAGAAGGCCATTTTTGCATAGGCCAGCAGCACCGCCAGTTCAGGCCGCGAGAGGCCCTGTTTGGCACTACGCAGTTCGGCTAATTGCTTGGCATCGGGCAGAAATTCCACGGCCCGATTCAAGAATCCATCGGCTTCTAAATGCTGCATCAGCTGGGCGGCTGGCTCTAACAAATGCACGCCTTGCAACTGCGCAATCGAAATGGCCTGGGTTTGCAGGCGATTATCGACCAGCACCAGTTCACCCACCTCATCGGTCATTTTTTTCAGCACCGCGTCGCGCTGTTTGATGGTGATGTGTTTGCTGGCTACGGCCGCGCTCATGCCGATTTTGATGTTCACCTCGTGGTCGGAACAATCAACCCCGGCGGAGTTATCAATGGCGTCGGTGTTGATGCGGCCACCGGTTTTGGCATATTCAATGCGGCCACGCTGAGTGAAGCCTAAATTCCCGCCCTCGCCGATGATTTTGGCGCGCAGTTCACCACCGTTAATGCGTAAGCTGTTGTTGGCGCGGTCGCCTACTTGTTCGTGCGTTTCGCTGATGGCTTTGACATAGGTGCCAATGCCACCGTTCCATAATAAATCGACCGGCGCTTTTAAAATGATGCGAATCAGCTCATCGGGCGTGGCCTGTTTCACCTCGGTGCCAAGGGCCTTGCGCGCTTCGTCGCTTAAGGGAATGGATTTGGCGCTGCGCTCGAAAATGCCGCCGCCTTTGGAAATGAGTTTGGCGTTATAATCCGTCCAGTTGCTGCGCGGCAGCTTGAACAGGCGCTCGCGCTCGACAAATGTTTTGGCGGCGTCCGGCGTGGGGTCGATGAAAATATGACGATGGTTGAAGGCGGCCACGAGGCGCAGCTTGTTGGAAAGCAGCATGCCATTGCCGAAAACATCCCCGGCCATGTCGCCAATGCCCACACAAGTGAAGGTTTCTTTGGAAATATCGTGACCCATTTCGCGGAAATGACGTTCCACCGAAACCCAGCCGCCACGCGCCGTGATGCCCATCACTTTGTGGTCATAACCGACGGATCCGCCCGAGGCGAAGGCATCGGACAGCCAGAAACCATATTCGGCGGAAATGCCATTGGCGATGTCGGAGAAAGTGGCGGTGCCTTTATCGGCCGCAACCACCAGATACGGGTCATCGTTGTCGTAACGCACCACATCGGCCGGCGGCACGATTTTCTTGTTCACGATGTTATCGGTAATGTCGAGCAGGCCACGCAGGAAAGTTTGGTAGCATGCAACGCCCTCGGCCTGCAGTGCGTCGCGCTCCGATGGCGCATGGCGCAGCACAAAGCCGCCCTTGCTGCCCACGGGTACAATCACCGCGTTTTTTACCATCTGGGTTTTCATGAGGCCCAGCACTTCGGTGCGGAAATCTTCCGGACGGTCGGACCAGCGAAGCCCACCGCGCGCCACCGGACCGCCGCGCAGGTGAATGCCCTCGATGCGTGTGGAGGTGACAAAAATTTCGGCATAGGGCACCGGCAATTTCATTTCGGGCACCAGGTTGGAACGGAACTTGATGGACAGATAGGTTTTTGGTGCGCCCTTCATCCGCTGATAAAAATTGGTGCGAAGCGATGCCAGCATGAGCGCCAGAAACTGACGGATGATGCGGTCTTCCCCCAGGTTGGTGACATTCTCCAGCGCCGCTTCGATGTGGGTTTTGAGCGCGGCAGATTTGCTGTCGCGTGTTTTTTGGGTGAGCGCCGGGTCGAACCGCGCATGAAAAAAGGCGACCAGTGCAGCGGCAATGCCCGCATGATTATTTAGCGCGGCGGCAATGAAGCTTTGGCTGTAAGGAAAATCGAGCTGTTGCAAATAGCGACTATAGGCGCGCAAAATTTCAACGTCACGTGCGCTGAGGCCCGCGGAGAACACCAGCGCATTCAGCGCGTCATCATCGGTAACGCCGCGCCACACCAGCGCAATGGCTTCTTGAATGCGGGTTTTGTGATCGTTCAGCGACAGCGATTCGCAGCCCATGACGCGCAAGGTGAAGCGACGCAGCAGCACTTTGGGTAGCGGTGCTAACGGCGAAATAATATAGGGCGTGGCGTCGAGCACGGTGCAGCCCATATGTTCGAGCAGCGGAATGATGGAGGAAAGCTCGGACTGTAAATCACGCGTGAAACAGTTGAGGTAAAGCTGGTTGGGCTCGTTATCAAGCCCGCGGAAAAGCTCGAGCGCCAGCCCATCACCCGCAATACATTCCACCATGCGCTGAATGTCGTAGGCGGCGCTGGCAGCGCTGTTGCCGTTAATATAGGAAGCTGGAAATGCGTTGGCAAAGCTCTGCGCCCAGGTTTCACCGACGTTGGCGCCGTGCGTGGCGATGACGGCGTCGCGCAGCGCATCGGCCCAGAGGCTGGCGCGGCTACTGATTTGCTGTTCAAGCGCTGCTTCATCGACCTCGGGAATATTGCCGGGCGTGGTTTCGATATGAATGTGCAAACGCGCCAGCGGTGAATCGGTCAGCTGGGTGAAGAAGGTGTTGAGTTTACCGCCATAGGCGCGCTCGAGTATGCGCACAATTTCCTCGCGCAGTTCCGAAGAAAAACGTTCCCGTGGAATATAGACCATGGCGCTGGCGAAACGCTCGAATGTGTCGGTACGCACGAACAGGCGTACTTGGGGCTTGGCGTCGAGCGAGACAATGCCCATGGCGGTTTGAAACAGGCGCTCTTCGTCGATTTGAAAAAGCTCGTCACGCGGGAAAAACTCCAACGTGGTTTTTAGGGCTTTGCCAGAGTGACTGGAACGTTCAAACCCGGCGCGGGCAATAATATTGGCCGATTTGCGGCGAATGAACGGAATTTGTTGCGTTTCGCGATAATAGACGGTGGAGGTGAACAGGCCCAAAATGCGCGTTTCGCCCATGAATTTACCGTTTTTATCAAGCCGGCGCAGCACCACATAATCCATGGGCACGCGGCGGTGCACCAACGAAAAATCGGATGCTTTGAGAATGGTAATGAGGTCGGTAGAAGTTGGCACCGTGGCGCGTTCGATGGGGTGATTGGTGGCGGCCACGCGGTAAATGCCGCGCGCAGTTTTTTCGTCGAGCACGAGGGCGTCGCCCTTGGCGCGATAGTCGGCCATTCCCAAAAAGACAAAATGATTTTCAGCCAGCCAGATGAGCAAATCACGAATTTCCAAGGCTTCGTTGGCGCCGATGCCGGGTTGGGCGGCGGCATAATGGTCGGTGAGGCTGCGGGTGTGGTCGCGCATGGCACGCCAGTCGGCAACGGCAGCGGTGACGTGCGCCAGCGCATGACGCAATTTTGCTTCCAGCGATTTGGCGGTGACAGTGCTGGGCAGGGGTGAAAGCTCGAGATAGATGAGGGATTCGTGGGTGCTGCCGCCGCCCGATTTGCGCGTGCCTTTGGCGTCACGCGTGGCGGCCAGAATGGGGTGTAGAATGCGGTGAATAGTGAGGCCAAGGGCGGTGCAAAGCGCCGAAATTGAATCAACCAGAAACGGCATATCATCATTAATGAGCATGATGCGGGTGCGGGTGTAGCTGCGCCCTTGTTCGGTAACAACCGTTTCGGTGATGCTGATTTTTGGCGTGCCTGCGACGCGCGTGGCAAAAAATGTTTCTGCCGTGAGGGCAATGGTGGCCGCATGTTTTGCTTCCAGTTCTTTTAAATCGGCCACGGTGGATGAGGCATAAAACGCGGCAATGAATTCGCGTCGTGCTGGGTTGGTGCCCTTGGGCGCCGCGGCAGTAATGGCTTGAATCAGTTTCTGGTGAAGCGAAGCATAGTTGGGTGCCATAGTTGTTCCTGCTGAATGTTGTTTTGAGCCCCGTTTAGCAACTGAGGGTGAAAGAGAAAGAAAAAAAGATGCTGCAGCGCCGAACTGGCCGACTAATGAAACGCACCTGCTTCTAATTTGTCCCAGAAAGTGGCGGCCAGGTTGGTACCATAAAGTTTCTGCACGGCGCGGAAGCCAGTAGGCGAAGTGACGTTGATTTCGGTGAGGTAGTCACCGATGACGTCGATGCCTGCAAGCGCCAGTTTATTTTCTTTCAAGAAAGGTGAAAGTGCCGCACAAATTTCTTCCTGCGGGGGGGTGAGTTTTGCGGTTGCCGGTTGCCCGCCCACACGCATATTGGCGCGAATGGAACCACCGGCAGGAGTGCGGCCAAACACGCTGACCACCTCACCACCGATGAATAAAATACGGCGATCAGCGGTGCTGACTTCAGGGCGGAATTGCTGCCACATCAGCGGTTCGCGTGAGCGCTCCATCCAATGCTCGATGAGGGTTTCGATGTTTGAATCGCCTTCGGAAAGCTTGAAGACGCTGCGCCCGCCATAACCATAAAGCGGCTTGGCGACAAGGGTGCCCTGCGCCTCGGCAAACGCGTGAATTTCATCGGCGTTGATGCTGATGAGGGTGGGCGGCATGAAGCGTGTGAAGGGCAGAATGGAAAGCTTTTCGGGCGCATTGCGAACGCCTGCGGGGTCGTTCAACACCAGCACATGGGGCGATAATTGCTGCAACAAATGGGTGGCGGTGATGTAGCCCATATCGAACGGCGGATCTTGCCGCATCAACACCACATCCATCTCGCGCATGTTGGTGGCTTTCGCTTCGCCCAATTGCCAGAACAGCGTGGCGGCAAAATCAACTTTCATGGGCGCCAGTGGCGCGGTGATTTCGCCTTCGCGCCAGCTGAGTTGTGGTGCTTCATAAAAATAGCACGGGTGACCACGGCGCTGCGCTTCTTCCATGATCATCAGGCTGGTATCGCCCGTGGGGTTGAGCTTGGATGGGTGGTCGAGCTGAAAAGCAATTTTCATGTGTTATTCCACTATAAAATTTCTGCGCGCTGCAAATGGCCATATTTCTGCACTTCCGTTGCGCATGTACCAAAAACGTACACTTGCGCTACGGTTCTCGAAAATGGCCATTTTCGCGTGCCCATAAATTCTATATTGAAATAACACACAAGCTAGCGCTTCGCCGGTGCGCTGAGGTCGGAGCTGCTGACGCTTTCAGGCGCCTCTATCCCACCGGCGGGTGCGACGCTGCGCACCGGCGAGGAGGTGTTAATGATGGTGGGGCCGTTGGTGACACTATCTTGTATGGGGGTGTTGCTGCTTGGGGTGTAGGGTGCGGTGGGGCGCTGATTGGTGCTTGTGCCAACAGGGGCAACATTTTGCGTGTCGGCGTTGATTTGCAGGTGACTGACCACTTTTTTGACGCCCTTGGTGGTGCGCGCCACATTCAGCACGCGGTCGAGCTCGCCCCGGTCTTTCACGCGGCCAATGATGAAGGCAATGCCGCCCTGCACGTCGATGGAATAGTTGATGACCCAGACATCTTTGGTAATCAGCAGGCGGCCTTCAAGATTGCGTTTTATTAAGGCGTCGCCGGCGGTGCTCAAGAAGCCACTTTCTTTGTTGACGATCAGCTCGTTAATGACCTCGTTAACGCCTTTGGCTTTCCAGGTGAGGGCGACGGCTTTTTCGGCATCGGCCTGCGATTTTACGGTGCCCGTCAGCATGACGCGACCATAGCGCACGTTGAAGGTGACGGCGGTAATGAGCTCACCTTGTTTTTCGTCAAAGAAGGTGGTGGTGATGTCGGTGTAAATAACATTGTCATCGATTTTGCGGCCGATGGAGCGGTTTTCGGCAACGGAAACGCCTGCCTCGGTGCCGCCGGCAATAAGCGCCGAAACGCAGCCGCTTAGCAGTAGGGGAAGGGTGAGAATAACAAGTGCGCGACGCATGGCATGCTCCATCGGTATCGTCATCCTGAGTGAAACGAAGGATCTCGGAGATTCTTCGCGATGCTCAGAATGACATATTAAAACAACACTCAAAACGCGTTAGGTTGGTGATGAGGCAATGTGTACCACGCAATCAGCACGGCGTCGAATCGAACCTGAAGGGATTGGTAGTGGGGGCGCGTAGTAAGAAAAACCTGTGATGCGCGCACCACACGCGATTGGTTGGTGGCGTGAATGGAAGCGGCGGCGTCACCCATGGTTTTGCGGGCTTTCACCTCAATAAACACCAGCGTTCTTCCGCGCCGCATCACCAGATCAATTTCGCCGACAGTGGTTTTAAAGCGCATGGCCAGTGGCAGGTAGCCCTTAAGCATGAGGTAGATAAGCGCCACATATTCGGCCGCAATGCCGCGCTTATAATTGGCGCGACGGCTGGTCACGCGTCACCCTTCAGCGCCAAGGCGCGGGCATAAACATCGCTTTTGGCGCGGCCTGATTGTTTGGCCACGGCTGCCACCGCTTCTTTTACCCGCATGGTTTTCATCGCCACACCAAGCGCATCATCGAGCGCATCATCATTCAGCGCAGCCAGCGGCGCGGCGCCTTCCACCATCACCACGCATTCACCACGTGGCGGGTGTTCCTCGTAGTAATTTTTTAATTCATCGAGCACGCCACGGGCACATTCTTCGTGCATTTTGGTGAGTTCGCGGGCGACGGCGCCGGTGCGATTGCCGAGCGCTTTTTCTAAATGACCAAGCGTGGCCACCAAACGGTGTGGTGCTTCATAGAACACTAACGTGGCAGCAATGGTGGCAAGCTGGGTCAGTATGGCGGTGCGCTCACCCGCTTTGGTGGGTAAAAATCCGGCATAAAAAAACTGGCCCGTGGGCAAGCCCGAAATGGTGATGGCCGAAAGCAGCGCACTGGCACCGGGAATGGGGGTGACGCGAATGCCTGCTTCGATGGCGGCGGCAACCAACCGCGCCCCGGGGTCAGATAACAATGGTGTACCGGCATCGGAAATCAGCGCGATTTTCTGGCCGTGGGCCAGTGCGCTGACAAGGGTTTCCGTCGCTGCTGCCTCGTTGTGGGTGTGATAGGACGAGAGTGGCGTTTTGATGCCGTAATGGTTCAGTAGTTTTTTACTGGTGCGCGTGTCTTCGCAGGCGATGCGGTCAACACTGCCCAGCACCTCGAGCGCGCGATGGGTGATGTCTTTCAGGTTGCCAATCGGCGTGGCGACTAAAAACAGCTCGCCGCCAGATGACTGGATTTTTTTATTGGTTACGGTATGGTTCATGCTTTGGACACCTTAGCGAGGCTGCTGATGAATCGCCACCGTTTTTGGACCCTTGGGGTCACCCTTGCTTTTGCAGCGACGGTAGCGCAGGCGCAAACGCCGTTTCGCGCGCCGCAACAAAATCAAAACCTGACAACCACGAGTGGCTATACGCCATCGCCCACCAGAAACAGCGTGGGTGATGCGCCGGGTTGGGGTAAGGCCGCCGCCTCGCCGGAAGAGAAAGCGACCGGACCAGAAACCATTGTGAAAGTTGGGCTGCTGCTGCCGTTGACTGGTCGCAATGCCGAACTTGGAAAAACCCTGCAAGATTCAGCGACCGTGGCGCTGTTCGACCAATATGCCAGGCTGTCACCCAAACAACAATCAACCCGCGTGGTGCTGGTGGCCAAAGATACCGGCGACACCCCGCAGCAAGCCGCCCTTGCCACGGCGGCGGCAATCGATGAAGGCGCACAATTTTTAATTGGGCCAGTATTTTCGGAAGAGACCGAGGCATCGGCCGCTATTGCGAAGGCGAAAAATATTACCATGCTTAGCCTTTCCAACAATCGCGCCCGCGCCGCGCAGGGTGTATTTACTTTTGGGTTTTCACCCCAAGAGCAGGCGGCACGGGTGGTGAATTATGCCATTACTTCGGGCAAAACACGCATTGCGGTGCTTGGCCCCCGTTCGGCGCTGGGTGATGCGGTGCTTGCCTCGACGCGGGCAGCACTGAAGGACGCCGGACTTGAGATGGCCGCCGAAGCGCAATATGCCGCGCAAGGGGTGGGCATTGAAGCGGCGCTGAACACCTTGCTTCCACCCGGAACGGAACCGAAATTTGAAGCATTGCTGCTGCCAGAAAGCGGGCCCGCGCTCGACACGATTTTGCATGCCTTGGCTGGGCGTGGCGTGACGCCAGCCAATGTACAGTTTTTGGGTACGGGCATTTGGGATGATGCGGCGCTGCTGAAGCGGGTGAATTTAGAGGGCGCATGGCTTGCCAGCAGCCCGCCGGCGGATACGGCGATGTTTGAAAACCGCTTCCGCACCACTTATAAATATGTGCCGCCACGGGTGGCCAGTTTAACCTATGATGCGGTGGCGCTTGCGGTAACGCTCGCCACATCTCACCGTGGATTTGAACCGGCCATATTGACGAATTCTTCAGGGTTTAAGGGCCCGGCCAACGGGCTTTATCGCCTGCGCGCCGACGGCACGGTGGAGCGCGGCTTGGCGGTGACCCGGGTGGAAGGTGGAAACTTGAAAGTGATTTCCAAAGCGCCTTCGCTGTTTTCTCAGTAGCTTTGATTTACTCCGCGAGATCGCCTGCTGGCGATCGCTGCGCGTAGCTCCGCTAGCTCATGGCTGTGCTCGCCCGGCTCGCTTCTTTTCCATCAGCTGACCACGTGTTTTCTAGGGCCGACTGTGATTTCACCCTCTCCCATCGGGAGAGGGAGGGGGCCCACTTTAGTGGGGAGGGTGAGGGCATTTCGCCCAGCTCACCCAGCCATGCCCTCACCCCTCGCGTTCGCTCGACCCTCTCCCTTGGGGAGAGGGTTGCTGCGCTCCCAGCTCGCCATTCCCCCTACTAACTCAACAGCTTTTGTATCACATAATTTAACACCGGCATTGCGGCTGGGGTGGCGATGAGCTGTTCGGGCGAAGCGATCAGCATGCCCTGATCCACCAGCGCATTCACCCGACCATCCGCCCACAAGTTGGTGAGGTAGGCAACTTCATCAACCCGCAAACGGTTGAGCGCAAAACCAGCATTGAGGCGTAAGCCCATGAGGATTTTTTCCTCCGCGCGTTCGGTGGTGGTGAGAGTAATCTCCTCCTCCAATCCTGTTTTGATTGGCTCCGCAAAATCGCCTGCTGGCGATTGCTCCGCGCAGCTCCGCTGGCTGATGGCTCGCTCGCCCTGCTCGCCTCCTACCTTTCCACTGTTCATAGAGTCAGTGCGTAGCGCTTTATGGCGCGAGCCGCTTGCGGCAGGGGTCAGCGAAGCGTAGGGGACAAGGTCCCCTTCAATACTACTCAACCATCTTTCCGGCGATTTTAAATTGCGGGTGGCGCGGCGAGTGCCGTCGGCAAAATCGACCCGCCCATGCGCTCCGGGGCCAATGCCGAAGTAACATTCACCGCGCCAATAAGCCAAATTATGGCGGCTTTCTTGGCCCACAGTGGCATGGTTGGAAACTTCGTAAGCGGGCAAACCGGCCTCGCTCATGATGGATTGGGTGAGGGAGTAAAGGTCGGCGGCGAGTGAATCTTCCGGCAGCTTAAACTGTTTATCGACATGATAGGCATGGTGGAAGGCGGTGTTTTCCTCAATGGTCAGCTGGTAAAGCGACAAGTGGCCGCTTGCGTGGGTGAGTGCTTCGCGCAGCTCGGTTTCCCAGCCCTCCAGCGTCTGGTTTGGCAGTGCATAAATAAGGTCGAACGAGTAACGGGGGAATGTTTTTGCGGCAAGGGCGATGGCTTCCAACGCCTCACTCGCCGA
>CANEUT010000039.1 GCA_947441895.1 Rickettsiales bacterium
AAGGCAGAAGAAGCGCCACTCACTCCCACGGCAAGTGCCCTCATTCCCTAGCGCTAAATTGCCCGCGTCGCCTGCTCTAACCAACGGCGCTCTTCATGGGTCAGTTGCGCTTCGTGGGTTTTATAGACGCGTGCGTGATATTGGTTCAGCCAGTTGCGCTCATCAATCGTCAGCATGCTCACATCCACCAGTCGCGTATCAATCGGCGCCAACGTCAGCGTTTCAAAGCCGAGCATTTTTTTGCCATCCCGCGTTTCGCCGCGCTTCACCACCGCAACCAAACTTTCAATGCGAATGCCATAGTGACCGGCGGCGTAATAGCCCGGCTCATTCGAGATAATCATGCCTTCCACCAGCGCATTGCTGCTGCCTTTTTTGCTGATGCGCTGCGGCCCTTCATGCACGCACAAATAAGCGCCCACGCCATGGCCGGTACCGTGGTCATAATCCAGCCCCACGGCCCATAAATGCTGCCGCGCCAACACGTCGAGCTGAATGCCCGATGTGCCTTCGGGAAACGTGGCCGAACCAAGGGCGATATGGCCCTTCAGCACGCGGGTGAAGTGATCTTTCATGGCCGGAGTGGGCACACCCACCGCAATAGTGCGGGTGACATCCGTCGTGCCATCCGGGTATTGCCCGCCTGAATCAAGCAGAAATAATTCACCCAGATTCGCACGGCGATTGCTAGATTCATCGGCCCGGTAATGCACAATGGCCCCGTTGGGCCCGCTGCCGGCGATGGTGGCAAAGCTTGGTTCGCGGAAAGCATTATCGAGCGCACGGAATTTTTCTAACTTCTCCACCACCTGCAATTCAGTGGGCAGGCGCTTGGCGACCACTTCATCATCGAACCAGCACAAAAAGCGGCTGAGGGCCAACCCATCACGCACATGGGCATTGCGAATGCCTGCCAGCTCCACCTCGTTCTTCGCGGCTTTGGGGGCGAGCGTTGGGTCATCGGCCAGCACCACTTCCCACCCATTTTTTTCGGCCAACGCAAACCAGCCATGGGTGGTGCTGCTGGCATCCATCATCACCCGTGCGCCGCTGGCGATGTTCGCTATTTTTCCCGCGAACACTTCGCTAACGTCGCGCGTTTCGATGGTGTTATCAGCAAAATAACGCGTCAATTCAACATTGAACGAACGTGCATATGAATAAAGGATAGATTTTCCATCACTCTGTAAAATAAGGTAACTTAGCAGCAATGGATTGAAAGAAATGTCAGCACCACGAATATTCAGCAGCCAGTTCACCCCATCGGGCTGGGCCAGAATCAGCCTATCAATTTTTTGCTTTGTCATCTCACGCAGCAGGTCGTTCCGTTTTTGCGCATAGGTGGCGCCAGCATATTCCAGCGGATGAAGATTGGCTTCACCATGCGGCAGCGATGGACGATTTTCCCATACGCCATCGACGAGATTTTTCTCAACCGCTTTCCATGTAACGGGCAAATGCGCCGTCGCTTTTTTCCAGCGCGTTAGCTGCTCGTGCCCAATCAGCCATGCGTCAAAACCAACGGTGATGGGCTGCTTGGCAACGCTCGTAAGCCACACCCCCAGCGTTACATCACCACTGTTGATGACTTCGAAGAATGATGAATCAACCTGTTTGGCAGCCTGTAACGTATAGCGGCCATCGACCATCAGCACGTGGCATTGATGCGTGTGCGGCGTGCCCCAAAAAATGCCGAGCCCGGCTGATCCATGAAAGCCGGTGAGATGCGATAAGCGCGCGGCAGAATCATGCACATATTCGCTCATGAATTCGTCCCCCATCGGCACCAAATACAGGTCGCAGCCGGCGGCAGAAATGGTTTCACTGAATTGCGCCAAAAGCGGCACATTGGTTGATGGTGTGGGTGATTGCATGCTTGTGTTTGCCATGGGCCTTCTATATCAATAAAAAAGAATATCAAAAACCAGTCTTTCATATTACCGAGCGCCATACAAGGTGCTCGTTCGCGCACGGAGACATAATGCTCAATCATTTTTCGTTCCTTGCCATACGATTCGTACGATTGGCCATGTGCGCACTTGCTCTTTCCGCATCCATTGCTCATGCCGCACCAGCGCCCGAATCCGATCTTCCGCCGACTGCTTCCACCGCGGAACAACAGCGTTTTCAACCCGCCATTGTTTATCTTTATTCGAAAGATGGTGCCGATCGTTCGTTTATTGATGCGGCGCTGGCGGGTGTAAAAAAAGCCGCAGGTGAATATCAGTTAAAAATTCCTGAGTTCCGCATGAATAGCCAAGAAAATATTACGGCGGTGCTAAAGCGCGCGGCCGATTCGGGCGCCAACCCAATTATTGCGCTTGGCTATCAGAACGTCATGCCGGTGCTGAATATTGCCGAACGCTACCCCAACACCCATTTCACAGTGATTGATGGGCTGGTGCCGCCGCTTTACCCCAATGTGCAATCCATTCTCTTCAAAGATCATGAAGGCGCATTTTTGGTTGGTTTGATTGCTGGAAAAACAGCAAAATCGGGCCATGTTGGTTTTATTGGTGGCATGGATGTGCCACTGATTCGTAATTTTGCCCATGGTTACGCGCAAGGGGTGCGCTATGCCAACCCCTCAGCTGAAATTGACACTGAAATGGTGGGCACCACCCCCGAAGCATGGAGCGACCCTGATAAAGCCCATGCACTTGCCGTTGCACAATTCAATAAAGGTGCCGAAGTGATTTTTGCCGCTGCCGGTGGGTCTGGCGTGGGAGTTTTGAAAGCCGCTAGTGAAACAAAGAAGCTCGCCATTGGGGTCGATATTAACCAGAATGGCCTTTTCCCCCACCACGTGCTCACCTCGTTGGTAAAACGGGTGGATGTTGCGGTCTATAACGCGCTGAGAACAAGCCGCGACGGTAAGTGGAGCGCGGGTATTAAATATTTAGGCATTACTGAAGGTGCGCTGGATTACGCCATTGATCAGCATAACCGCGATTTATTGCCCATGAAGGTGATTGAAGACGTGGCGATGGCCAAAGAACGAATCATCAATGGCATTATTGTGGTGGAAGCCTACGCACCGAAATAGTTTTGATTTGCCAAAATTTGTCTCCTGACAAAATTTTGGCACAGCTCCGCTGGCTAATGGCTCGCTCGCCCAACTCGCTTATTGTTTTTAGATTTATGCGTAGCGCTTTATGGCGCGAGCCGCGTTAGCGCGGGGGTAAGCGGCAGCGTAGGGGGCTGAGGCCCCCTATTTCATGGATGATTTCAACCACTCGGCAACATCACGTGCGGCATAGGTTAAAATAGCCGTTGCACCGGCACGCTTCATGGAAAGCAGCGTTTCAAGCGTCACTGCTTTTTCATCAATCAACCCTTGCGTAGCGGCGGCTTTGATCATGGCGTATTCACCACTCACGTGATAGGCAAACACCGGCACATCCGCCATGTCTTTCACACGGGCGATGATATCTAAATAAATCGTCGCGGGCTTCACCATCACCATGTCGGCACCTTCAGCAATATCGAGTGCTACTTCGCGCAGCGCCTCGGTGGCATTCGCCGGATTCATTTGGTAGGTGCGTTTATCGGCCTTGCCCAAATTATTTGCCGATCCGACCGCTGCACGAAAGGGACCATAAAGCGCCGAGGCATATTTCGCGGCATAAGCCAAAATCATGGTTTTTTGATATCCGGCCGCATCCAGCGCATCACGAATTTCGCCCACGCGACCATCCATCATGTCGCTCGGCGCCACCATATCGGCACCCGCTTCCGCCAGCACCAATGCTTGTTTGCACAGAATTTCTACGGTGGCGTCGTTCACCACATCACCATCATCACCCAACACACCATCATGCCCATGGATGGTGTAAGGATCGAGCGCCACATCGGCAATGATGCCAATTTCGGGCACCGCTTTTTTCACCGCGCGAATGGCGGTGCACACCAAATTATTCGCCTTTAGCGCTTCACGAGCATCCTCGGTTTTTTTATTGACCGGGGTTACCGGAAACAGTGCGATCGCCGGAATACCAAGATCTGCAGCCTCGCGTGCCGCTTTCACCACATCATCAACCGAGAGGCGCGACACGCCGGGCAACCCATCAATAGGGCTCACCAGCCCCTCGCCCTCTTGCACGAATAATGGCCAAATCAAATCCGCCGCACTCAGCGCATGCTCGGCCACCAGTGACCGAATCCACGGTGCTTGACGCAAACGGCGTGGGCGAATGGGAATGTTGAGTGGGTTTTGGCTCATGCGCGTCTCACTAGCCGCTTTGGTGCCATTTGTCACGCATTGGCGTGCGGTTAGGCGTGGCGCTCGTATCCTGATGTTGCCACAACACGTTCTTCGGATGTTTTATGAACAGTATTCACCATGGTTTGCGGCGTATCCGATGAAATTTGCGGTGCGGGAGCTACATCACTCGCATGGTCGCTCTTGCTAGGCTTTGCGGCAGGCCGACCAGCAATACCCAAAAACGCACTAAATAAATTACCCCACTGACCAAATGGATAGGCAATATCGTTACGTTTCTCAGGCAGGGTAAGCCCAGCGAATTGAGCGTCATAGGCCCTTACTGCCGCTGGTCCCGTGCGATGCACTTTGCGTAAACCCAACCAAATGGTTTCCGGATGTCCTTCGCGTAGCGCCTTCCCGGCCCCCTCAAAATAAGCGGGCGTTTTTTTCATGTCCGCCACCAGCGGATGTTTAAATCCTGGTTTGAAATTTATGGATTCATTCGTGCCTGTTAGAATTGCCGGCAGGCGCGAAAGCCATGCGAACGTGAACAGACTTTGCGCCGCTGTCGCATCTTTTACATAGGCCAGTAACGCACCACCAACAGCCAATGTGGTGCCCACATATAATTCTGATTTATGCACACCACCCGGCTGACTAAGCGCCGAAGTCACTGCCATCACACCGCTGGTGCCCGCCAAAACGCCAACCGTCTGGCGCGAATGATGAACCGGATCGAACGCTTCTTTGGTGCGCTCAACCATATATTCCGGTAGCGACATTTTATCATAGCGGGTAAGGTCTTCGGGCTTTTCTTCCTTGCGTTTGAAAATAGCTCCAAACGCAAAGCTTGTCATGGCGGTTAATAAATAAACCAACCGCATCATGTGCCAGCCTGGTTTTTTTATAACCTTACTCTTGAGTAGCTCTTCGGTTTTTTTCGCCAGCGCCTCACCCTTAAAACCCGACTCTTTCAGTAACTCAATTTGCTGGGTATAGATTTTTTCAGAAATCTGTTTACCGCGATAACCCGAAAACAGCATGGAGCCTGTAAAAAACATAAGGCCCGCATTCGAAATCTGCGTGGCATTATCCAGAATAGGCTTGGGAATCATTTTTCGCCAACCTGTGGGTTCAGGCGCAGCTTTGTTCGCGTCGGGCGATTCAATCGCCGCGACTTTCATCAATGTTTCGGTTTTCTCTTTTTCAGCAGATTCAGTCATGCTTGCATTTTATCATAATGCCCGCTGCATTATGATGACGGTTGTATGAATTTATACCGATATGTGGATAAAAAATTAAGCCACGCGCCCTTGCGATTGCTCTTTCGCGTTCAAACGCTCCAGCAATGCCGCATGATTTTTTTGTTGTTCGGGCGTCGCCGATTGTGCGCTGTCACCCTTTTGCAGATGGGTGAAGAATTTATCATACCAACTGCCCCACGCATCGGTTGCGGCCCACAGGACGCCGAAGGTTGATGTGGCAAGCCCCTCGCGCCACGCATTGCCGCCAAATAGTTTCATGTGCTTGCCAACGGTGTTGATTTCATTCGTCACGGGGCGCATTGGGCCACCGCCCACCACATACATGCTGCGCTTCATGACCGCATAACCGGCAATGCCCACGGCAACTGGCAACACACGACGGAAAATGAGACGTGGCAGACCCGGGTCTTCGGTGAAGAAAGCATGTTTAGGTTTTTCAGGCTGCATGTGCGCAGGCGCAAGATTGCCTTTTTCATCTTTCTTAGGTGGCGCGCCAACGGTTACATCATCGGGCTTATTAATCAGGCTGTTCACATTGCCTTTCCAAGTGCCCTCGCGCAATTTCACATCTTTCTGAATGCGCTCGTCCACTTCAAAAAACGTACTATAGGCAATGGTCCAAATAGCTGCTTGCTGAAGCAATTTCGAAGGCCGCCCAAGCACGCGGCCAATGGCCGTTGTAAATTTTTCATTCGGAAGCTTTTTATAGGGCGTGGTGTGCTGAACGTTGGCACCAATAAACCCAAGCGTCAGCGCTGCCCAAAAGGTACCAACGGCTTCAGCCTTCCAGTTGACCTTGGCCATATCTTTAACGGTCTGGAACCAATTTTTTGTTTCACGCTTGGTATCTTCTTCGGTGTTGTTTTCATCCATCACCTTGTCGCGCACACCCTTCACCAACCCTCCGGTGAAGCGGAACATGCTAAAGGCCAAACCAATTTGCAGCGCGGCATTCAGCGGCGAATTAGCTAAACGCATCATATTGCGGCCGGTGACGCCTTTAAGGCCGGGTTCATGAATCGCTTCCCGCGCGCCTTTTTCAAACACGTCGATGGCTTTTAAGCCAGCCCCCGCCCCGCCCGATTTCATTTCTTTATAAAATAATTCCTGGCCTTTTTCATTCAGCCCCATGCGCACACCGGCTTTGCTGAGCAAGCCGAAGGCGTGATGGAAAAATGCCATGCCAAAACCGTAAGGAATGGTGGCCAGTGTCGAACGGGCGAACTGATAGCCAAAATAGCTCAGCGGTTCTTTGGTGAAATTACGGTGTTTATGCAGCCACGCACCGGCTGATTGCGACTCATTATTTTGCGGCGAAACAGTAGGCGCAGCAACGGGTTGCCCTGCTGGCATATCGCGTAACTGGTCCCTGTTTTGCACCATTTCGGTCATAGTTTTTTCCACGATCAGCATACCACAGGCGGGGTTTGCAGAATGTGACAGTTCCATGAATTTGTTGGGTTTTTGTGCATTGCAAAACAGGTGACAAGCCCTGCTTTGTGCTATTAAAACACCGTCATCCCCGCGCAGGCGGGGATCCAGTTGCCATCCGCTATTTACTTGAAATAAGCTGGATTCCCGCCTACGCGGGAATGACGATTACGTTTTGAGGAAAAAACATGACCAAACCACGCGTGTTATCGGGCGTTCAGCCCACCGGCAATTTGCATCTGGGCAATTATCTGGGTGCCATCCGCAATTGGGTGGGGCTGCAAGATAGTCATGAATGTTTGTTTATGCTGGCCGATTTGCACGCCATTACCGTGCCGCAAAATCCGGCGGATTTAACGCGTAACACCCGCGAAACCGCCGCCGCTTACATCGCTTGCGGCATCGACCCCACAAAATCGGTCATCTTTCCCCAATCCGCCGTTTCCGCCCATGCCGAACTGGCGTGGATTTTGAACTGCCATACGCCGCTTGGCTGGTTGAACCGCATGACGCAGTTTAAGGAGAAGGCTGATCTTCCCAAAATTGATATCGAACATATTTTAAAGGATATCAAGACACTCAAGAAGTGGCTAGAGTTCTCAATACGATCTGCTGAGGGCAATCCAGAAATATTCAAGAATCAAAATTTTGACGAAGCGGGATTGTCAGAAAATAAAGAATTACTGCAACTAAAAGGTTTTCTAAAAAGCAATGATTCCGTCCTTGAATACCTTGAGGCGATAACCCAAAAATCTGAAATGTCAAAACTCGGCCTCTACGCTTACCCTGTGCTGATGGCAGCTGACATCATCGGCTATCACGCCACGCATGTGCCGGTAGGTGCCGATCAGAAACAGCATTTGGAACTGGCGCGCGACATTGCGGGTGCCTTCAACCGCGCCTATGAAACCGAATTCTTCCCCATCCCTGAACCGCTGATTTTTGGCGAAGGCACGCGCGTCATGGCGCTGACGGATGGCACGAAGAAAATGAGCAAGTCTGACCCGTCGGACTATTCACGCATTACGCTGACGGATGATGCCGATGCTATTTCTAAAAAAATCAAAAAAGCGCAGACCGATTCTGATCCATCCGTCACGTTTGATGAAGAAAATCGCCCATCGGTTGCCAATCTGCTGCGGCTTTACGCGGCACTCAGCGATTCAACTCCGCAAAAAGTGGCCACCAAATTTGCTGACCTCAAAACCGGTCAGTTCAAATCAGCATTGGCGGATTTGGCAGTGCAAAAACTCGCCCCCATCACCACCCGCATGCGCGAATTGATGACGGACACCACCACGCTGGATGGCATTTTGAAAACCGGCGCCGAGAAAGCCCGTGCCATTGCGTCACCCATTTTGGCCGATACCATGAAAATGGTGGGGTTTTTGAAGGTTTGATTTCGCTTTGCGCCGAACAGCTTCATCACTGTCATTCTGAGTGTAACGAAGAATCTCTTTATACTTACCCAAGATCCTTCGCTTTGCTCAGGATGACAAAATCAAATTCACTAGCCGTCGCACACAACTCTTGCTAAACTGATGCCAACATTCTGATTTGGGGTAACGCTTATTTTCTCGTTATTACTTGGCATCTTATTGCTTCCGCTGCGCTTGGCTTCACTGGCATTTACGCTATTGCTGCTGCCGCTGAAGCTGCTGCCCACCCTGTTCAGCTTGGCGTGGTTTCCGGTTGGCCTCATCACCCGCAATTTGTTTCTGGTCATTATTATTGGGGTGGTGCTGGTGATTTACATCATCTTCAAAACCAGCGACGGCAAACTTGAAAACATTACCCCCTCGCCCGCCCCCGTGGTGCAAATGCAGGAAGGGCCAGCCAATGGCAAAGCCCCAGTGATTGACCCAGTGCTAAAAAAGGAAAATGGCGACAGCGCCTTCGCCACCGATCTTTATGCCACCATGACCACGCCCGAACGCGCCTATTACAGCACCATTTTCTTCTGGGCGATGGCCAACTTGCCAAACGGCCAAAGCCACAGCTGGAACAATGGCAACATTGCCGGAACACTGCGCCCAAACGATACATTTAAAAATAATTCTGGCGTCACCTGCCGCCGTTTCAGCGAGGCGCTGAAAGTGCATACCATTCAGCAAACCCTCACCGGCATTGCGTGTGATAGTGGTGGCGGCACCTGGTGCAAGCTGAAACCCAACGCCACCCCGTCTTGCGGCCTTGGCCATCAGCCCGGTGCACTTGAAGGTTTGAAGAAGAGTTTGGGTTTATAGTTTTCTTTGATATGTCATGCCGCACTTGTTGCGGCATCCGTGTAAGCCAAGCGCGCAGACCCCGCAATAAATGCGGGGTGACAGATTAGCGCAATAAACCAACCGCTTTCGTCACAATTTCATCGAACATCGCCTGCGTCAGCCGCCCAGTGGAAACATTATAGCGGCTGGTGTGATAGCTATCGAGCAGCAGGCCACTCCAGGCCGCGGTTTTAATTTCATGGGTGGCGCCATGGGCAAATTTATAATCTTTCGCCTTTAGCTTGAACGTGCGCAGCACCGCCTGATGCGAGGTGAGGCCCAGCGAGATGATGATTTTCAGCTTCGGCATAGCACCCAACTCGCTGATGAGGAACGGGTTGCATGCTTTTTCTTCCGCTGGCGTGGGCTTGTTTTCTGGCGGCACGCACCGCACCGCATTGGTGATGCGAACATTGTTCAGCGTAAAACCGTCATCGGCGCGGGCGCCATAATTGCCGGTGGCAAATCCATTCTTGGCCAATGCTTCATAAAGCACCACGCCGGCATAATCCCCCGTGAAGGGGCGGCCGGTGGCGTTGGCCCCTTTAAGGCCCGGGGCAAGCCCCACCACTAGCAATTGGGCATCCAGCGCGCCGAATGACGGCACTGCGCCGTTATAAAATGATGGGTAAGCCGTTTGATTTGCCTCACGAAAAGCAACTAGCCGTGGGCAAAGCGAACATTGGCTGGGGGGCGGTGTGAACATAACCGTGAATGGTGAATGGTGAATGGTGAATGGTGCTAGCCCAACTATTCACTATTCACAACTCACCATTCACAAAAATAATCACCCCTTCCCTTGACACCAATCTCACCCCACCCTATATGCCACCCACCTTTCGCTTATGGCCGCAGAAATCCTTGTTATTTTACAATATGCACCACCGCAGCGAAGGATGGCAAATGTTTGAACATTTTTATTGGAGATAGTTATGACCTCAATTCGCCCATTGCATGATCGCGTCATTGCGCGTCGCTTAGAAGGTGAAGAAAAAACCGCCGGCGGGATCATCATCCCCGATACGGCAAAAGAAAAGCCCATCCAAGGTGAAGTGCTGGCTGTTGGCCCGGGCGCTCGTGATGATTCGGGCAAGCATATCGCCATGGATGTGAAAGTGGGTGATGTGGTGCTGTTCGGCAAATGGGCCGGCACCGAAGTGAAAATCGACGGTGAAGACCTGCTGGTGTTGAAAGAATCTGACATCATTGGTGTGGTTGAAGGCAAAAAAGCTGGTAAGAAAGCCGCCTAATACGCCCGTTCAAAAATTATTAATCTTATTGATTTAATTCAATTATTTATTTTATGGAGTTCATGTTATGGCTAAAGACATTATCTATGGCACCACCGCGCGTGATCAAATTCTGATCGGCGCAAACAAATTGGCAAATGCTGTAAAAGTTACCCTGGGACCAAAAGGTCGCAACGTGGTGATCGACAAATCATACGGCAGCCCACGCATCACGAAAGATGGCGTGACCGTTGCGAAAGAAATCACCCTTTCAAACAAGTTCCAGAACATGGGTGCGCAAATGCTGCGCGAAGTAGCCAGCAAAACCAACGACCTCGCTGGCGATGGCACCACCACCGCTACCGTTCTGGCCCAATCGATTTTCAGTGAAGGCAGCAAAGCCGTTGCCGCCGGCCTGAACCCAATGGACCTGAAACGCGGCATTGATAAGGCAGTGGAAGCCATTATTGAAGCGGTGAAAAAAGTTTCCAAGCCCATCAAGTCGCAAGAAGAAATTGCGCAAGTGGGCACCATTTCAGCCAATGGCGATAAAGAAATCGGCAATAAAATTGCCGAAGCCATGGAAAAAGTGGGCAAAGAAGGCGTTATCACCGTGGAAGAAGCCAAGGGCTTTGATTTCGAGCTGGACTGGGTGGAAGGCATGAACTTCGACCGTGGCTACCTTAGCCCTTATTTTGTGACCAACTCCGACAAAATGACGGTTGAGCTGGATAACCCTCTGATTCTTATTTTCGAGAAAAAACTATCGAGCCTGCAGCCCCTGCTGCCGGTGCTGGAATCAGTTGTTCAAGCCCAGCGACCTCTGCTCATCATTGCCGAAGATGTTGAAGGCGAAGCGCTGGCCACCCTGGTGGTGAACAAGCTGCGTGGCGGCCTGAAAGTGGCTGCGGTGAAAGCCCCAGGCTTTGGTGATCGTCGCAAGTCGATGCTGGAAGATCTGGCAATCCTCACCCAAGGTCAGGTCATCAGCGAAGATCTGGGCATCAAGCTGGAAACCGTCAACCTTTCCA
>CANEUT010000040.1 GCA_947441895.1 Rickettsiales bacterium
GTCAGCGAGTTGGTGACGCTGACCATGAATCACATCGAGCGTGACCCCAAACAAAAAAAAGCCATTCAACCTTATTTCATGGTGAAGGGTAAAGGTGGCAAAGACCGGCTGGTGCCGCTGCATGTGGGGGCCGTGGGGGCGCTCATTCGCTATCTTGCTATCCGTGAACAATTCATTCCCAGCCACCGTGATTCGAAATATCTCTTTCCATCGAACGGTAAAAGCGGTCACCTCACCCGTCAGCGTTTTGGGCAAATGCTAAAAGCACTGTGCATCAAAGCAAACCTCGACCCATCGCGCTGTTCGCCACACACCTTGCGCCATTCCTTCGCCACGCACCTGCTGGAAGGCGGCGCCGATTTGCGTGTCATTCAGGAATTGCTCGGCCATGTCGATATTGCCACCACGCAAATTTATACCCATGTGGCGAACAGCCGTTTACAAACCGTGGTGAGCGAAAATCATCCGCTTGGGAAGAAGAACCCCTCTCAATTGTCATTCCCGCGAAAGCGGGAATCTACTTAAAGCAGATCCCTGCTTTCGCAGGGATGACAAGAAAGTATCTAGTGTTTGACTGCCAAGTATGGCCCTTTATTCACCGCTTGGCGCGCATCCACCGCATCAATCAAATAGCTGGCCGCCAGTTCACGGAAAATATAATCGACCAACGACGAAGCATCATCCACCGCCGTTGAACCTTCCACCGCACCCGCGGGGGCAAACTGCGCCCGGGCAAACACGTCCACAAATGCCGCCAACGGCACGCCATATTGCAGGGCAATAGAAATGGCGCGGGCAAATTGCTGCAGCAAGGCGCGATAATTCTCTGGCTCATCGGGCATGTCGAGGAACATTTCGCCCAAACTACCATCCTCATATTCGCCGGTGCGCACATAAACCTTGTGCCCACCAATACTGGCTTTCTGGGTAAAACCATTGCGACGCAACGGCAGCTCGCGCCGCGCTTTCATAAATTGCTGCACCAGTTCTGCCGCTACTTGCGACACCGTGCCCGCCATGGTTTCCTGCGCCTCACGGAAGGCCAGTGGTGAATCTTCCGCGTCTTCGGCTACCTCATCGGCGGCGGCCAAACCATCTTCATAAAGTGCGCAATGATCGCGCTTCAGCGTGAGGGATTTAAGCCCAGCCCGCCATGCCATACGAATAAGCTGCTGGCAATCATCCACCGACGTAGCATGCGGCATATGCACTGTGTGGGCAATGCCGCCGGTTAAAAATTGCTGCGCATAGGCCAGCAGCGCCACTTGCGCTTCTGGCGATACGCTGCGGGCGAACACCGCTTCATCTTCCAAACTTAAATGCGGTGCCCCCGCCAAGGTTCGCGCGCCGCACACATAGGCGTCGGCCACCGCAATTTCATCACGCGAGAAACCCAAATGGGAAAGCAGGCAGAACGTAGCATCATAGAGTTCGGCATTGCCGAGCCCTAATTTTTCACGACAAAAACGTTCACCAATCACAAATGGGTCGAACACCGATGGCAGGTCAATGGCCGCGGGCAATGCTTCTTCCAGCGCTGCAATCTCGGCATCGCCTAAGCCACGATCACGCAACGTGGCGTGGTTAATGGCCGGCGCATCTTTCAGCGTTGCGTGCCCGCCCACATAGCGTCCCATATCATCGATCTGCGCACTGCTGTAACCAAGGGCCTGCAAGCCATAGGTAATGTTAGCGCTGAGTGTTTTGCTGGTGCCGCTGCGCAGCAACCGCGCCACCGGCATCAGCCCCAGCGTGTCGCAATCCATCATGCGGGCGATGGTGGAAGTGGGCGGAATGCACGAGAACTGCGCATTGCGTACGCCGTAAGCTTCGGCCTTGATGAACGCCATTTCCCACGCACGGCGCAGCGCATCAGCTAATTCGCTTTGCGGCAACGCTTCGAATGAACAAGGCGCTTCGCCATGTTCGCCCACCGTCATCATGTCGCGACGCGCACTAATCCAATGCAAAAATGGGGTGCGGTTTTTTGAGAATTCTTCGAATGCGCCAAGTTCCTTCGCCAAATCGGCTGATACCGAACAGGCTTCACCCGTCAGCAATCCGCTAATGACCGCTGCCGTGGCGCGTGCTTCATCGCTATCATAAGCATAACCCATGCGGGTGATAAGCGCGGCAAAGTTGGCAAACCCAAGGCCAATAGGCCGTGTATCAAGCGTGCGGCGCGCCATAGCGCGTGATGGATATTGCGCCATGGTCACCGAAATATCGAGCATGAGCGTGGCGATTTTGACCACATGCGCAAACATGGCGGTGTTGATGAAACCTTTATTATCGGCCAGGGAAAGCAGGTTGATAGAGGCCAGCGGGCACGCCGTATCATCGATAAATAAATATTCCGACGCCGGAGTGGAAGCGCGAATTTTATCGGTCTCGGGGCAGGTGTGCGCCGCGTTAATGCTATCGGTAAATTGAATGGTGGGTTCACCCGTTGCCCAGGCGGCATGCGCCAAATCATCCAAAATTTCCGATGCGAGCGGCTGACTGCTGACATTACCATCGGTGCGGCGGCGTAGAGAAAATTTCTCATCATCGGCCACCGCTTCCATGAAGCGGTCGGTGACACGAATGGCCTGACGCGTCTGGTGCGCGCTCACCGTCATGAACACATCTGATTCAGCGTCCGATGCATAAATGGGAATATGCAATTCGCGGTAGCCTTGCTTGGCATAGGCAATCACACGTTCAATAGCACTAGCCGGAATCAGCGCACGGCGCGCGTTATCGCACGCCAGTTTCAGCGCCGGGTTTTTCTGTGGGTCGCAGCGTCCCTCACCCGGCATACCCGCCACCGCCGCCATCACACCCGCTAAATATTTACGCATCACCCGCGCACCGGTGATGAGCGCAGCCACTTTATATTGCTCCTCACCCTTCCAGCGGATGAACTGCACCACATCCGGGTGATCCACATCGACCACCACCATTTTACCGGCGCGGCGCGGCAACCCACCCGCGTGAATGGCACCGGCCGCTTTATCACCAATGCCCAAAAAGCGCATCAGCCCCAGCGCGTTGGCACCGCTGGAAAGTTCTTCACCTTTGCCGCGAATGGCCGACATGTTGGCGCCTGCGCCCGAGCCATATTTGAACACGCGCATTTCACGCTCGAACAGATGCATGATGCCGCCCTCGTTCACCAGCTCATCGCGCACGGAATGCAGGAAGCAAGCATGCAGCTGCGGCCGCGCATAGGCATTGGCGGAAGGGCGAAGCTTACCGGTTTCATGATCACCATAGAAATGCCCTTGCGCCGGGCCTTTCAACCCATAGGCCCAGAACAATCCGGTGTTGAACCATTGCGGTGAATTGGGCGCCATCACCTGACGCGCCAACATGGCGGCAATTTCATCATGAAAGGCGCGGGCATCGGCATCGGTATCAAAATATCCGGCTTTGAAACCCCAATAGCTCCACATGCCTGCAAGGCGCAAAAACACCTGACGTGCACTGGTTTCATGGGTGGTGCGCTGATCTTCCGGCAGCGCCAGCAGCGCCGCGGTGTCGGCCACCGAAGCCCACAAAAATTCCGGCATGTCATCTTCGCGCACGCGGGTAGTGGCCACGGGCACACCAGCACGGCGAATATAATAATGCACAAATGTTTCCGCCGCTTCGCGCGACCAGTGGGCGGGCACTTCAATATCGGTCAAGCACACGCGTGCCGATGGGTCGGCACTGCAAATTTCAACATCAATGCGGCGCCACGAAACACCCGCAAACGGGTCGTGCCCTGCATCCGTAATCAGTCGAGAAATTTTCATGCTACCCAAGCCCTTTGCGGCATTGCCGAAACAACACCCATGACGCATCATGAAAAATTGCGCGCCGATTGAATGAGGACTTGCCGAATTTTTTGCTTTTGATTGTTTTTTATTATGGGACGCAAGCTAACACCCGCCAAGCGCTGCTGCAAACAACCGCGGCATTCTCATCCACAAGAAAAGATGGTTAGGCGAAAGCGGTTGGTGCTGGTGCTCTGGCCGTCACTGGCACCTGTGGCAATCCACGCTGCAACAGCGGAACGGGATGATCTTGTACGGCAAGGCGTTTGGTGGTGACAGCGGCAGCCACCGTATCACCCGAAGGCGTGGTTGCCGCTGGCGCTGTTGTTGAAGGTGCAGGATTGGGTACCGCAGGAGCAACCGTAGCTGCAGGCGGCAATGCAGTTTCCGTCGGTGTAGTAGGCGCAGGTATCGTTGCTGCTGGCGCAGGTGCGTCGGGAGTATTAGCTCTTACATCAGGATTATCACCAGACTTTTTTGCAATAAAAAGAGCCATTAAAGCAAAAAACCCCAAAGCAATTTTAGTGAAGGTCAAGTCACCTTCAGCCTCAAACCGTGGACGTGACGTACCGGTACCAGTAACATTGGTGTCTTCAGTTTCTTCACCGGTGCTAAGCCCGGTATCGTTCTGCACATCACGATCAAGCAATGCATAATTAATGCGTCCACCCATTTTCTTGTCGGCCCATGCGCGTAAATCACCCACAGTGAAATCGGCAAAGCGTTTCGCATGCTGACGACCATCGGCACCAGTGTATCGTAATACAATAGAAGCGTTGCTGCTCATTCCGGCAGCCCCCACATAGCGGCTTATCGGGGCGCTGGAATCAGCACTTAAAATGGTATTAGCACCGCTAGAACCCAGAAAGTGGCTTAAATAGAGATTGCCCGGCGTTACTTCATGATCGTTTGCACGCAAAGCGGCGGCATTTTCCTGAGCATAGTAAATGGCGGCGATGGACTGCTGACGCGGATCGCCGCGGCCATTGATCGTAAGTTCATTCGGATGCCTGCGCACCATGGTTTGCCATGTGCCATTTATAAATTGAAATAAGCCGGTGGCAGTGCTTGTGCTGCTGCGTGCATTCGTGTTGCCGCCACTTTCTGCAGCCATCGTGTGATGCAGAAAATTGGCCATCATCGGGTCAACACCCTTGGCTGCAATCACCTGATTTAAAATATCTGTATTTCTTCCCATGTTCAGACTCTACCATGGGAAGCCCGGTCGGATTGTGAAGCTTATATGAAGATTAAGGCTTCTTGCGCCATTTATTGGGCTTTTTGGGGGCGGGTTTTTCAGCTTCAGCATCAGCCACAGGCGCCGCCGCAGCCACCACACACTCCACCATGGTCACATCATAAACCGGATGTTCGAGCGCGGTGATCGATGGGCTGGACGCATACATCCACCCATGAAACAGTTTTTTCACCTCGGTATTGCCGGGCAGATATTCACTAATTTCAAGCAGCCCCGCATAATCCGTCTGGCTGGTGGGCGAACTGGCGCGGCACATATGCGCCAGCACTTCAATCTGTCCAAATTTCAGCCGTTCACCCGGGCGGGCCTCAAGCAAGGCCGATTGACCAGTCACTTTGTTCAGCACACGGAAGGTCATTTTGCGGGCCGCGCCACTATCGGCATTGGCATCAAAAATAGGGCTGGTCAGTTCGGTCGGTTGCGCCGGATCTTCTTGTACAGGGTCAGCCGCCGGGGCCACGGGTGTGGCCGGTTCAGGCGTGCTGGCCTCCACCGCGTCCACATCCACCACTGGCACCGCCGTGGCATCATGCGGGGCGCTTGGAATCACCGGCCCGCCGCCAGAACTACCCCGACCAAACGGGCTTTTGGTGCCAGTGTAAGCATTGGCCGGTGCATTCAGCGGCGCGGCGGGCGATGCTTTTACCCATGGCAGCGGGGCTTGCTGATTTATTTCGACGGCGCTGGCACCACCGGGCGATTGTTTGCGCGTGGTGTAAATGCCCTGGCTGTTCACGTCTGCATTCTCAGGTGTAATGCGCCGTTGCAGCGTATCGGGCCCTTCAACGGGCAGCGGGGCGATATTGTTCTGAATGGAAGTTTCTTGCGCATGAGCCGTGGGCAACACCGCACAAGCCGAAATAAACGCGATGCAAAAACCCGTGCGCCAGCGCTTCATGAACGCCTACTTTTCGCTTTCGCTAGCATTCGATGCGCCATTGTCGGCACCACCGCCCGAGAAAACAAATTTACCAATCATTTCCTCGATACTGACGGAGGGTTGCGTATAAGCAATCTTACCACCATCGGCCAAATTGGCATCATCACCGCCTGGGTCAACGGCCAGAAATTTATCCCCAATCAAGCCGGTGCTGCGTATGGCGGCGGTGGAATCTTTTGGCAATTTCACATCATTGCCCACGCGCATTGTCACCAATGCCTGATACGATTTGGGGTCGAGCGCCAGTTTTTCCACCACACCAATTTTAATGCCGCCCACCCGCACATCGCTGCCGGCCGTAATGCCACTCACGTTCGAGAACGAAGCGCTCACCAAATAACCATCAATCTTTTTCACGTTGCTATTATTATAAGCGAAATACAAAAAACTTCCGGCCACCGCCAGCACCACACCGCCTATCACTGTTTCAATTGCATTGTTCGCCATCATCGTCTCCCGCAAAAATTGGCTGCTGTTTCACTTGGCGTAACATGCGCCAGCCGTGCTGGCAAGAGGCGGCCGCGAAGAAATACAAGACAGTAGTTATTGGGGGCAGGCACTATCCCAAACGCCACAGTTTCGTTTGCCATAGAACGAATCAAACCAGCGTTCTTTTTCTTTATCTTCTTCGCTTTGCGTATCAAAATGGTCGAGCCCAATCAGCTTATCAGAAAATAACGAGTGTGATTTTTCGCTCATCGAGCTACAGGCGCCAAGCACCAATAATAATGGTAAGGCCAGCATGGCATAACGCGCCATCATTTGGGTTGCCACGCATCATAATCAGCGGCGGCGGATGCGCGATGACCCGCCTTGCTGATATGGCCATCGGGCAGATAACGGCCCGTGGTGCCGGTTAAATTGGGCTGGTGTGGCTTTTGCCAGCGATATTTTTTTGCCGCTTCGGGAATAGGCGCTTCCAGCGTGTAATGCAGCCAGCCATGCCAGTGCGCCGGCACTTTGCTTGGTTCCGGCGCGCCGTTATACATCACCCAGCGGCGGCGACGCTCATATTTGCGGGCCCCGCGGCGGGCCTCAAAATAGCGGTTGCCGAACTCGTCACGGCCAACAAATCGTCCGTGAACCCAGGTAAATAGTCGTGTGCCAATGGTTGCTGACATGCCGCGCCCCTAGTTATCGAGGAATGAACGCATTTTGCGTGAGCGACTTGGGTGCTTCAGCTTGCGCAGCGCCTTCGCCTCAATCTGACGAATCCGTTCACGCGTTACCGAAAACTGCTGACCCACTTCTTCCAACGTGTGGTCGGTGTTCATGCCGATACCAAAACGCATGCGCAGCACGCGTTCTTCACGCGGGGTTAGGCTTGCCAGAATACGCGTCGTCACTTCACGCAGGTTACTTTGAATGGCCGAATCCACCGGCAGCACAGCGTTTTTATCTTCAATGAAATCACCCAGATGCGAATCTTCCTCGTCACCAATCGGGGTTTCAAGCGACACCGGTTCTTTGGCAATTTTCATCACCTTACGCACTTTATCAAGCGGCATCACCAAACGTTCGGCCAATTCTTCCGGCGTCGGTTCGCGACCAATTTCATGCAGCATTTGGCGACTGGTGCGCACAATTTTGTTGATGGTTTCGATCATATGCACGGGAATGCGAATGGTACGGGCCTGGTCAGCAATGCTGCGCGTAATGGCCTGACGAATCCACCAGGTGGCGTAGGTGCTGAATTTGTATCCACGGCGATATTCAAATTTATCCACCGCTTTCATAAGGCCAATATTGCCTTCCTGAATGAGGTCGAGGAATTGCAAACCACGGTTGGTATATTTTTTGGCGATGGAAATAACCAAGCGCAGGTTAGCCTCGATCATCTCTTTCTTCGCGCGGCCTGCATCCCGCTCACCTTTGCTTACGGCGAACACCACGCGTTTGAATTCCGAAATATCCATACCGGTTTCAACAGCGATTTTACCAATCTCGCTGCGCAAGCCCTCGATTTCGGCTTTGTGTTTTTCAACAAAATCTTTCCAACCTTTTTCCTTCAGCTTGGCGACCGACTTCAACCACTCCGGGTCAAGTTCACGGCCATTATATTGCTCAAGGAAGCTGGCGCGCTTCACGCCCGCTTTTTCTGCCAGTTTCAGCAGCTGCATTTCCGTGGAAATAAGGCGGCGGTTGATGGCATAGAGCGTGTGCATCAACTCTTCCACACGCATATTGTTGAAGCGAATGGCGAGCATAATCTCCACCACTTGCACCAGCAACGCTTCGTATTTTTTCTCTTCGCCTTTGGCCACATCGCCTTCGCCCAGCGCTACGGCATGGCGTTTTTCCTGCAGCTTACGCAGCTGTTTGGAAACCTTGGCGAAGTTGTCGAACTTCTCGAGCACGGCAGGCAGCAATTCCAACTCCATGGCAACCAGCGACAGCACCGCTTCGTCCTCGTCGAAATCTTCTTCAACCTGTTCTTTGCGGCCACCTTCCAGCGCGTCGTATTCGTCTTCTTCCTCTTCTTCGTCCTCAACCTCTTCGCCTTTATCGCGTTGTGCATCGGCGAATTTATCTTCCGTGCCCGCACCATAGGTGGCGTCGAGGTCAATCACCTCACGCAGCAGCATTTCGCTATTGGCAAGTTTATCGCGCCAGCCCAGCACCAAATGCATCACCGTGGGTGACTCGCACAGGCTGCTGATGACCATCTCACGGCCCGATTCAATGCGTTTGGCAATTTCAATCTCGCCTTCGCGGCTGAGCAATTCCACATTGCCCATTTCGCGCAAATACATGCGCACCGGATCATCCGATCGGCCATAGGACTCTTCCGGCTTCTCCGATTCAACCTCAATGACCAAATCGCCACCCTCGGCTGATTCTTCACCATCGCCTTCAACAAAGACATCTTTGTCGTCATCATCGCTGATTTCCACCACCTTCACGCCTTTGCTGGCCAAGCGGGTAATCAGCTCGTCCATCACTTCGGGTGAGAACATGTTGGCCGGCAAGTGCTTGTTCAAATCATCATAGGTCAGCACGCCTTTACCGCGACCCAGCTTCAGCAGCTTGTTTTCCAGCGCCTCGCTGATGCCGCCATCAGCCGATGCGGCCGCTTTTTCTTTGGCGGTTTGCTTTTTTGCGGGCTCTGCCGCTTTTTTGTTATCAACCTTGCTAGGCTTGGTATTTTTAACCGATTCTTTTTTCACTGACATAGGGGCGGCGTTCGTCGCTTTCTTCACAGTATTCTTTGATTGTTTGGATGGTACAGCGCTTGATGTAGTGCGCGCAGGCGATTTAGCAAGGTTCTTTGCACTGGCTGTGGATGGTTTTTTGGCAATCGCCTTAGGGGCGGGCTTTTTTGCCACGGGTTTGGCCGCAGGTTTCTTCGCGACGGTTTTTTTGGCCACAGGCTTTTTCGCCATGGGCTTAATCACTGGCTTTTTTACCACGGATTTGGCCGCAGGTTTTTTAGCGATTGGCTTTTTAGCCACTGGCTTTTTTGCCACGGGCTTTTTCACCGCTTTGGCAATGGGCTTTTTTGCTACTGGTTTTGCTGGTTTCTTCGCTGGCTTTTTGCTGGCCATAAATACACACCCTCACTTTATTATACAGTACGATTGCTAGCAGTTAGGTGATAATGCACAGCAGCGCAAGGATTTCAAGGCAAACATGGGTTTTTTACACCCCCTGCCCCCGCCGCGAAGCAATTGTCACGAAATGTTCATCCAAAAACCTAGCTTTGACAATTATACTCACGCTTAATGAAATCCAACGACATTCGGAGAAGCAAAAATGGGTCAGGATGCCATAATGGGAATTGGGATGATAACAGCAGCATTCACTGCAGTGGGCGTAGCTTGGGGCGCAAGTAAAGTAGTAAAAAACCTGTTTACTCGCGGCAATTTCGAGGGCACTGAGAAGACAATTATGAGAGGCATTAAAGGTGGCAGACCGCCACGCTAACCTACCCCGCACTGGGTAGCGGGTCTTCGCGGTAAAAGCGGCTGCGTTCGCGGTCAATCGCTTCCAGCTGGGCTTTCAGCGCCAGCACCCGCTCAAAATTCTCCTCATTCATCTCTTTCGCTAACAACGCTTCGGCTTCGGCCTGTTCGGCGCGCAAGCGGGCGCGGCTCATGTCATTCACCACCTCACCCCACAGCCGCTGCGCGCGTGATGCGCGCACCGTATCATCTTTCGCCAGTTCCACCCCCAACCCTTCCATGGCCTTGCTGATGGCCACCAGCGAATCAGTCGGCGCTTCTTCCTGCAGCATTTGCCACAGGCTTTCACTGGTTAAATCGGGCGTGCCAATATGCAGTTCCGTCATTAAATGATGCGCCTGCTGCTGCCATGGCACCTGCATGGGGGCGTGCAGCCAAAATTCTTCGGCGGCTCCGTCGGCCAGTAGGCTGGGGCATGCCACCACCAGCGCCATTAAATTACTGGCGGGGGCCAGCAAGCTGGTATCGGCCGTGCGGGCGATGGGGGGCAGTACTACCTCTCCAATGCTTGTCATTCCCGCGAAAGCGGGAATCTTAGACCAAATGCCGCGCTGCTTAAGATTCCCGCTTTCGCGGGAATGACGATTTTTATTATATTGCGCCTGCTGCATTTCGCGCAATCGCTCGCGCACATATTGCTTATAATGATGCTGCACACCGGCATGTTTAATTTGCGCCACTTTCGCCAGCAGCCCCTCTTCCTGTGCCGCACGGGCTTCCGGCGTGTTGGCCTGCACCCCCATGGCCTGCTGCCACAGAATGGTTGCCAGCGGTTGGGCCGCACCCATCACATCACCAAACGCTTGCGCGCCGATATTACGAATCAACGAATCGGGATCTTCGCCGCGCGGCATCAACGCCACTTTCAGGGTTTTACCCGGCACCAACAGTGGCAGCGACAAATCCATCGCCCGCGTCATGGCGCGCTGACCCGCATTGTCGCCATCCAAACACAGCGTCGGCGCGTCGACCAGTTGCCAGCATAGCTGCAATTGCTCCGGCGTGATGGCGGTGCCCAGTGGCGCCACCGCATGGGCAATGCCGCCTTGCGCCAGCGCAATCACATCCATATAGCCTTCGCAGATAATCAGCTGACCAGAATCAAACGCAGCGCGGCGCGCAATATCCATATTGAAGAGCTGCCGGCCTTTATGAAACAGCGGTGTCTCGGGTGAGTTCAAATATTTCGGCGCATCGGCATTGGGTTCGCCCGGCAGCACGCGACCACCAAACGCAATCACCCGACTTTTACGA
>CANEUT010000041.1 GCA_947441895.1 Rickettsiales bacterium
ATCGTTCCACACCAGCCCTTCGAATTGCACGTTGGGGAATTGTTTTTTGAGTTCCATTAATTCAGGCATTTCTTTGGCACAGGGGCCGCACCAGCTGGCAAAAATGTTCACTACCGTCACATGTCCCAGGACGGTTTTTTCACCCCATTTCTGTTTGCCGTCTAACGTGTTGAGGCTGAGTGGCGGCAGGGCGCTGTTGGGCGTTGCCACCATGTCTTCGCGCAATTCATATTGGCGCAATAAGGTGAGTCCCATGAAAAAAACAATGAGTGCAAAAGTGACAATGGGGGTGAGGCGCATGAGTCAGTTCTCCAAAGTAAATCTTGCAATCCAGTTCTCTCTTGTCATCCCGAACTCGTTTCGGGATCCAGATGCTGAAACAAGTTCAGCATGACGCAGGACGTGGATTGTCGCAAAAAGGACAAAAATAATCATTAAAAACACGAGTGTTCTCCTTTGGTACGCACAAATGCGGCGATGAGTGCAATGAAGCCGCCCACAGCGGCCAACACAAAGCCTGCCCATATCAGCTGTTGGCCGGGTGATACATACATGCGAATGCCGAGGTTCGATTTTTTATCATTTTTTTTATCTGTAGCGCTATAGGTTGATTCGCCCATGACCACATAAATATCATGCAGTGGGGTGGAATAAAGCGCGGCTTCGGTGGTTTGCATGTTGCGAGTGGCATAATAACGTAGTTCAGGTGCAAGCGTGGTAATGACGTTTCCATCCCGTGCTATTTCCAGCACTGCGCGGCGGGTGATGAAGTTGTGTTCTTCAAAGCGCTCCGCCTTAATGACGCGCACGCTGTAGTCGCCAAGTATGATGGGTTTGTCGGCCACCAGTGGGGCTTCGTGGGTTTGTTTGAAAAGGGCGGTGGTGGTCATGCCCAACACAAAAATGGCGAGGCCAACATGTGCCGTGGCCGATGCAATTTGTCGCAAGCCCGCCGATGAAAGGACCCGTAGTTTTGCACTGTGCATGCGCCGCACATAGGTGAAAGTGCCAAACAAAAGCCATGCCGCGATGAGGATGCCCGATGCCTCGAGCGCCAGTGGCGGATTGACGAGGGCGAGGATGATGAGGATGGCAACAAGCATTGCCGGCACAAACGATTTAATGATGCGTAGCAATTGATCGCGTGGCGCCAAATCCCACGCCACAAGCGGTGCAAGTGCCGCCAGAATGGGAAGGCCCGCCGTGATGGGCAGGAAGGTGGCGTTAAAATATTTTGGCCCCACCGAAATGCCTGGCAGATTTAAAAGTTCCAGCATCAGCGGATAGAGAATAGCGATGAGCACTACCCCCGTGGCGGCGAGCAACAGCAGATTGCCGATGAGAATAAAACCGCTGCGCGAACGTAAGGTGACGGGGCGTGATGGTGCGATGCTGCTGAAGCCATAGACCAGCAATGCCGAGCCGCTGGTGACGCCAATATACGCAAGAATATACATGCCGCGCGTGGGGTCGGTTGCGAAGGCGTGCACCGAAGTGATGAGGCCAGACCGCACAATGAAGGTGCCAACCAGCGACATGGTGAAGGCAAGAATAGCCAGCAACACCACCCAACCAGCAAGCTGACTGCGTTTTTCGAGCACCATGTTGGCGTGGATGAGTGCGGTGCCCACCAACCATGGCAGCAGTGAAACATTTTCGACTGGATCCCAGAACCACCAGCCGCCCCAGCCCAGTTCACGGTAGGCCCACCAGCTACCTGCGCCAATGCCAAGGGTGAGGAAGCTCCACGGCAATAAAATCCACGGGCGCACGGTACGCGCCCAATCGCTATCAATCTTTTTCAGTAATAATCCGGCGATGGCATAGGCGAACACAATGCCAAATCCCACATAGCCCACGTAAAGCGTGGGGGGGTGAAATGCGAGACCGATATCTTGCAGAATGGGGTTTAAGTCTTCGCCGTTGAGCGGTGGCGGATAGACCCGTAAAAATGGGTTCGAAGTGAAAAGAATAAAACCAAGAAAGCCAGTGGAAACCATGCCTAGCACACTCAATGTCATGGCTTTGAGTGCATGGTCATGCGCGCGTAAAAACGCGACACCAAACCCGCACGCGGAAAGCACCAGCATCCACAGCAGTATTGACCCTTCATGGTTGCCCCACACACCCACTATTTTATAGAGCAACGGCTTGTCGCTGTTCGAGTTCATCACCACGGTGAGCACCGAAAAATCGGACGTGATATAGCACGTTGTGAGTGCCGCAAAAGCCGCCATCATCAGCATGAAGGTGAGGGTGGCCAGCGGGTTGGTGAGCGCCATGACTGGATGTGGGTTGCAGAAACGCTGCAACAAAGGAACCCCTGCCTGCAGAAGGCTGGCAAGAAATGCGAGCACCAAACATAGTTGTCCCAGTTCAGGAATCATGGTGTGCCGCCATGGCTGCCGTTATCCGTAGCCCCACTCGGATCTTGCCAGCGGCCCGACGCTTTCAGCGCATCCATCACTTCGCGGGGCATGTAGTTTTCATCGTGTTTTGCCAGAATGGAGGTGGCTTTAAAAATATTACCATCGAGCCCGCCTTGGGCCACAATGCCCTGTCCCTCGCGAAAGAGGCTTGGAATCATGCCACGATAGGTGACGGTTATTTCTGCCTGCAGGTCAGTAACAATAAATGAAAGCCCGCCTTGCGGAAGGTTAACGATACTTCCTTTTTTTACCAGTCCGCCGATGCGCATGTCGCGGCCAGCATCAAAACCTGCCTCGGCTCGTTTTTCTGCCAGTTGAGTGGGAGTATAAAAAAAGATAAGATTATCACGGAAGGAATAAAGAATGGCCGTGGCCGCCAGCGCCATGACCACGAGGCTGGCAAGCAAGGTGACCAGGCGTTTGTGTTTTGCCTTCATGCATCACCGCGCTCGTTAAGGGCGCGGCGTACGGCGCGGGCGCGCAGCCATGTGGCAAGGCATAGCAACGCAATAGTTAATACCGTGAAGCTATAGGCAAGGATAATGAAGGTCGACTCTTCCATGGGGGTGGTTTATCTCAACCGCAAGGGGGCACGCTAGAAAAAAATCACAGTTATGCTATGGACTTGCACGCGAATGGGACTATCTATTCAATAGTGCTTGCCCCAACCCCTTGGGGTGCTGTTATAGTCATATCTCTAATAATAGTGAGCGCTCGCAGGGAGAGCAATGACAACGGATTCGGAAGGCGATTTCTTATCTCAGGGCCGTAGTAAGCCGGCAGTAGTGCCTGCTGCGCTGGACGTGCCTGCGCCGCCTCCGGAACCGGTCAAACTTCCAGGCGTTCATCTGGGGGGCGGTCCGCCGCCACCGCCACCGGGCATGCCCGCACTTGATATGATTAGGCCCATGGCTGTTCCCGCTGGTTCGCAGCCGATGCTTGAGAATAGTTTAGGAAAACGTCCGGTTGAGGTAGGCGGCCCGCCAAAACGCATTGGTGAGAAGCTGATTGATTTGGGGCTGATTTCAAACGATCAGTTGGAAATTGCGCTGCGTGAACAGGTGAAGTCGCGTAAATTGCTGGGCGCCATTCTTATCCAGATGAACTTTATTACTGAAAGCGCTCTGGGTGAAGTGCTTGCAGAAAGTTCGGGTTCGGAACGGTTTGATGCCAAATCAACCATGCTTGATACGGCGCTGCTGGAGCTGGTGCCGCGTGAGGTTTGCCTGCGTAACAAGGTAATTCCAGTCGAGCAGTCGGGCGGTGTGGTTAAGCTTGCCATGGTCGATGTTTATAATGTGCTGGCGATTGATCAGGTGCGCCGCCACCTAGATAAAGCTGCCAAAATCATTCCGGTCTATTGTACGGAAACTGAAATTAATGAGCTGATCGAGCGTTATTATAATTATGATCTTTCGATTGACGGAATTTTGCGTGAGATTGAAACGGGTATTCGTGATCGTGGTCAATTGGATGGCCGCGAAGAAGGATATGTCAACCCCACGGTGCGTTTGGTGAATGCACTGCTGATTGACGCTATTAAGCAAGGTTGCTCGGATATTCACTTCGAGCCTGAGGGAAGCTTTTTGCGTCTGCGCTACCGGCTTGATGGATCGTTGCAGCAGATTCGCAGCTTTCACCGCGATTATTGGCCCGCCATTCTGGTGCGCATTAAAATTATGTCGGGCATGAATATTGCCGAAACCCGCAGCTCGCAGGATGGGCGCATCAACATGGTGGCGCTGGGCCGCGAGGTGGATTTCCGTGTGGCAACCCAGCCCACGGTGCATGGCGAAAATGTGGTGCTGCGTATTCTTGATAAATCAAAATCGCTGGTGGCGCTCGAAAAGCTTGGGTTATCTGACCATAATCTGGAAATGCTCAAGCGCTGCATTAAGCGGCCCGAAGGGATTATTGTGGTCACGGGGCCAACCGGTTCGGGTAAAACCACCACACTGTATTCGGTGCTCAACTACATTAACTCGATTGATGTCAATATCATGACGCTGGAAGATCCGGTGGAATATCAGTTGCCGCTGATTCGCCAAACCAATGTACGCGAAGGAACCATCGATTTTGAGTCGGGTATTAAATCGCTGATGCGTCAGGATCCTGATATTATTTTCATTGGTGAAGTGCGTGACGAACAAACGGCGATTATGGCGGTGCGCGCCGCGCTGACGGGGCACCAAGTTTATACCACGCTGCACACCAATGATGCGTTGGGCGCTATTCCGCGTCTGGGCGATATTGGAGTGCCGCCCCACCTTCTTGCGGGTTCACTTATTTGTACCATGGCGCAGCGTTTGGCGCGTAAGCTTTGTGTGCATTGCCGCAGTCCACGCCCCGCGACCGAAGAAGAATGCCGGATTATGCAGATCGATGCAATGAATCCACCCATTGTGCATGAGGCAGTGGGCTGTGAGAAATGTAATTTCAAGGGATACAAGGGGCGGCTTGGGGTTCACGAAATTTTACGCATTGATCGTGGGCTTGATGAATTGATCGCCACCAAAGCCACGCGCAACCACTTGCTTCAATATGCGTTAGAGCAAGGATTTGTGCCGATGGTGCAAGATGGCATCAGTAAGGTGCTGGCAGGTGAGATCGACATCCCCGAGCTGATTAATACGGTGGACCTGACCGACCGTTTATAATAGCGTTCTCAGGGTTAGCGTGACCGCGCTCATCAGGGAGAATTATGGCCGTATTTATTTATAGCGCGCTAAATGAACGGGCACGTACCGTGCGTGGCACCATGGTTGCCGAGAATGAGATTGACCTTGAAACCCGCCTGAAAGAGCTCGATCTTGATTTGGTGAGGTATCGCGAGCAGACAAAAAAAGGTGGTCGCGGCAGTAACATTAAGCTCAAAGACATGATTATTCTGTGTCTGCACCTGGAGCAGCTTTGCCGCGCCGGCGTGCCCATTCACGAAGGGTTGGGCGATGTGCGTGATTCGACCGACTCGGTAAAATTGCGCGATGTTTTGACCGATGTATTGGAAAAGGTGAAAACTGGCAGCAAGCTGTCGGAAGCATTTGCGACCTATCCGCGCATCTTTAACGAAATTTTTGTTGGGCTGGTGGCGGCCGGTGAAAAGAACGGTAACCTCACCGAGTCGTTTGTTCATATTTCCGATCATTTAAAATGGTCGAACGATTTGCGTCGTCGCGTTAAAAAAGCCACCACTTACCCCATTGTGTTGTTGGTTTTTATGTCGGCCGTCATTGCCATCCTTATGACATTTGTGGTGCCAAAGCTTATTAAATTTATTCTTGATCAGGGCTTTGAAGTACCGATGCACACAAAGGCGCTTATCTATGTTTCAGAGGCATTTCAGAGTAGTTGGTATCTTATTTTTGGTATTCCATTTGGCATTTTCATGGTGATTATGACGCTTTACCGAACCGTGGATGGTTTTGCTTATTGGATAGATAGCATGGTGTTGCGCTTGCCGGTGCTGGGCAATACGGTGCGTAAAGTTAATTTGGCTCGCTTTACTCACTTTTTTTCGGTGATGTTTAAAAGTGGCATTGAGATTCCCGATGCGCTTCTGGCGGCGCGTAATGTGGTACGTAACCGAGTGATTAAGCAATCGGTTGAAATTGTGTATACCAGTATTCTGGAGGGGAATAATCTTACCAGTTCTCTGCGGATGACGAATGAGTTCCCGACGCTGGTGATTCGCATGTTTAAGGTGGGCGAAGATTCGGGCAACATGAACGATGCTCTGAGCAACATTAAATTCTTTTATGACCGCGAAGTTTCTGATTCAGTCGATGGCATGGTGGGACTGATTCAGCCGACGCTCACGTTGTTGATGGGCGGACTTATTTTTTGGGTGATTGCCGCTGTGTTTGGACCACTTTATCAATCTTTTAGTCAAATGAAATTTTAGGTGTCGATGCGGTTGAACGTTAAGCAGTTTAAGTCAGGCCGGCGCTCAAAAACATCGCATAGCGGTGGAGCCGATAAGTCGGGCAAGGAACGCTTTGTCTTGTTTATTGGTGATGAGGGCGGCATTCTTGTTTACATGCACGGCGTGAAAGTGGTGCGCCGTTTGTTTGCGCCGTCGCCCCAGCCATCGCATACCGAGGCGATGATCGATCTGGTTCGCTCGCACCCCGCTGTGCCGGTCCATGTGTTGGCTGATGTTCTTGATCAGCAGTATGTGCGGCAAACCTTCCCCCCCGTCAGCCAGTTTTCGGTGGGTGGACTGGTAAAGCGTCGATTGGGACGAGATTTTCAGACGGAAGATTTAAAGGGTTCCATCGCGCTTGGACGCGATAAAACCGGCCGTAAAGAATGGCATTATTTGTTGATTGCCTTGGCTAAAACGCCATTGGTGAGTGCGTGGCTTGATTTATTGGTTGAGCTGCCCAATGAATTTGGTGGCGTTTATTTGGCCCCGATAGAGGCCACTAATTATTTGGCCATGCTGCATAAGGCCAAGGGCAATATGAATGTGAAATCGTGGCAATTGATGGTTTCGCACAATAAAGTTTCTGGCTTTCGTCAAATAGTGGCGCAAGATGGAAAGCTTGTTTTTACCCGCGTCAGCCAAGCGATTGATGATGGCATTCCGGCTGTTATTGCCGGCAATATCGAACAAGAAATTCTGAATACGCTTGAATATTTACGTCGCCTTGGATTTCAAGATAACACAGGTCTCGATGCAACCGTTATCGTGGCGCAAGACGTCAAAGACCTATTAGACATAAAGCGCTTTGGATTCTCAACGAATTATGTGCTTTCACCGCTTGATGTTGCGGATGCGCTGGATTTAGAGCAGGCGGCGCTTTCAGCGGATCGCTTTGGCGACGTGGTGATGGCTTCGGCGTTTGCTGTTTCCAAGAAGCGTGTGTTGCGTTTTTCAACTGCCTATGCGGATGCTCTTGCGAAGCTTTATCTGGGCCGCAAAGCAGTGCGCGCAGGCATGTTTCTCTTTGCGGGGATTTTTATTGCCTTGTCGCTGCAAAGTGTGGTTCTGGCTATTGGTGCGAACACTTCTGCTTCACGTACGGATGATGCACGACGCGCGGTGCAGGGTGATATTCTGAGCTTGCGCAAACTGGTGAATGGACTCGATAAAGATGTGGCCTTTAAAACAGCCGTGGTTGGTACGTATGGCGCGTATCTCAAAGATATTCATCCGCCCTTAGAGTTTGCGCGCGAGCTTGCACCATTACTGGGTAGTGAAGAGCGCATTGTTTCATATGAATGGAGGAATGCATTGTCCTCCGTCAGTGGTAATACGGCATCGGCTAGTCCTGCGGGACAAAATGCAACCTTGCCACTGGAAATGAAGGTAGAGTTTTCGTTCGATGGCCAATATCAGGATATTGAAGCGCTGACGCGTTCTGCCAAAACATTGGTGAGCATGTTGCAAGAGAAAATGCCACGCTATGAAGTATCGACCGATGTCTACCCCTGGCTGAAAGACAGCGAAAAGAATATGGAAGTCTCGCTCGATCAGGTGCAGGTTTCCAGCCCAATTCCTGAAGGAAAAAATAAGCTGACCGTTGTTTTTCGTGGGCCCCGTAAGGAAGGCGTAGCCAAGAATGCTGCGGCTGCAACTCCACCGTTGGGGATGCCGCGATGAATAAATACAAAAGACTTCAGCAAGATTTAATTAAGCGCGGTATCTCTGCGCTGGCAGTTGTTTTTGGGTTTGCGCTGCTTTATTTTGCAGCGAGTGAATTTGAGGCAGGGGGAGAAAAAGCAAAGGCCGATGCGGAAAGTACGCTTGCGCGTGATAAAGCGCAAGTGGCTAACCTCAAAAATCAGCTGACGCAGTCGAGCACGGCAGAAAAGCAGTTTGTTGATATTAGTCTGGAGCATGAGAATCCTGATTTTGAGGCCAATAACGAAGCGATAAAGAATTGGCTGCGGATGGCCAAAACCCAATATCGTTTCTCAAATGATTTTAAGTTGAGCATCACCCCTGAAAAGCCGACCGATAAAACAGAACTGAGCGGATTGGCTTACGATGTAACCATTCGTCCTGAAATGAAGCTCGAGTTTCAGGCCATGTCTGACATGCATGTCTTCTCATTCATCAAAGATTTTGTAAAACAAGCGCCCGGTGTCGTTCGTATTGATGGGCTAAGCTTGAAACGTAAAGGCGACATGAATAATGCGACTCTTAGCCAGATGAATGCAGGGCAATTGATCTTCCTGGTTGATGCAAATGTTAAATTTAGTTGGATTGGTATTTCTCCTAAAGAAGGCAAAGCCGAAACACCCGCCACGCAGGAGCAGCCCAAATAATGCGCTCTTTCAATTATATTTCCGGTGCTACGATGTTGATGTTGGTGGTGTTGGCCGCGCCCTTGCCGTGTTTTTCTCAGACCACAACCGAAGGCCAGCTGCCATCCTTGCCGGCGGCAGTGCCCGACGCCCAGCTGCCTGCGACCACGATTAATGCGATACCGCCCGTTACGGTGTCACCAACCAATGCCGAGCCTGCCACGCCAGAAAATGTTCCTTATATCGCGATGCCTGCCGTACCCAAGGGCAGCCGTTTTTCATTTGGAGATTCTGATGTGAGCATTTTATTTTTGCCTTCGCAAACGCAGGTGATGAAACAGGCGCTCACGAATTATGAAAGTCGTCCTGTACGTGCTGCGCCAACGGAGAAAGCACTAGAGCCCACATTAACGCTCGATGTGGTGGCTGCACCGAATATTACCGAGCCAGAGAAATATCCTGTGTTTTACCTCAGTAGCATTGTCTATCATGGTCCCGGTGATTGGTCATTATGGCTGAGTGGGCATAAAATTACTTCGGTAAAAAATTTAACCGATGTCACGGTGACCAGTGTTTCTGCGGACCGTGCATCGTTTGTCTGGAAACCCGCTTATGCCGAAGCGCTGACGCTGCGTATGCAGAATAAAACATTTGCAGCAACCGATAAGGTAAAAAACAGACTGGCAGCCAATCAAAGTAGTAGCTACTCCGAAAATAATGGTCAGGTTTCGTTCACATTAAAAACGAATCAGACATTTGCCGTTGGTTATTTCAATACGTTTGAAGGCTATATAGAAAGTCCAAAACTTGAAGCAGCCTTACCAGTCTCCGCCGCGTCGTCGGCGCCCGCTGCATCGTCGGTGCCTGCTGCGGTGCCGAATCTACCCAATGGATTAGATGATGTGCTCAAACAAAAAACTGTCTATGATGTGATTAAGGCAAAGGGAGAATAAGCAATGACGACAAACCCACCATTTCCTCCCCTTGTTATTGATGCCGTCAGCAAATCATATGGCACGCATCAGGTGCTGAATGATATTTCGTTCGCGTTGAATCCCGGTGAAATTTTTGGGCTGATTGGGCTGAACGGCGCTGGTAAGACCACGCTTATTAAGATTCTGCTTGATCTGGCCGATGCTAATAGCGGTCAGGCGCGTATTTTTGGGGAGCCTTGCGAAACTGTCAAAGCGCGTGAGCTGGTATCGTATTTGCCAGAGAAATTTTCGCCATCGCGCTATTTAAAAGGGTATGAGCATTTGGCGCTTGCACTTTCCTATTACGGCAAGAAACTGGATGAAGAAAAAGCCTGTCAACTTGCAGTTAACCTTGACTTGGACCCGAAAGTGCTCAGCCGTAAAGTGGGTGGGTATTCGAAGGGTATGGGACAAAAATTGGGACTTATTGGGGCGTTTATGGTGGATCAGCCATTCATGATTTTGGATGAGCCGATGAGTGGCCTTGACCCGCGCGCACGCATTAAATTGAAAGACACCATGCTGGCTGCAAAAGCAGCAGGAAAAACGCTGTTCTTCAGTTCACATATTCTATCAGACATCGATGAAATCTGCGATCGCATTGGCATTATTCATGACAGCAAGTTAGTTTATTTGGGAACGGCCGCTGAGTTTAAGCCCACCTTCAACGAAGAGAGCCTGGAGCGTGCATTTCTGAAGGCGATTGGTGAAAAAACAAGCACCACACGTATCGCGGCCTAGCGTTTAAAAATCATCATTGTTTTTAATGGCTAAAGACGGCTGAACAATGCTGTTACGTTTAATATTCACTTCTTTTCCACCTGGGCGACTGAGGCCTTTGCTGTGGCTAATTTGCAGGCGCAAATTCGATGGGCTGTCGGATTCGGCAATCGCTACTTCTTCGCTAATGATGCCGCGTGTATAGAGATCGAGTAAGCATTGATCGAATGTTTGCATGCCGTCGTGGCTACCTTTTTCAATCAACTCACGAAGCTGGCGCACTTTTCCCTCTTCAATTAAATTTGTGATAAGTCCCTGGTTGAGCATGACTTCGAGTGCAAGTACGCGATTGCCATCCATGGTGGTGAGAAGGCGCTGTGAAAGCACGGCGCGTAAGTTAAGTGATAAATTTACCAAAATTTGGTGGTGGCGTTCTTCAGGGAAGAAATTGAGCACACGTTCGATGGCTTGGCTGGAATTGTTGGCGTGAATCGTTGCAATACACAAGTGGCTGGTTTCGGCAAAGTAAATGGCTTGTTCCATCACCTCGCGGTCGCGCACTTCACCAATCACAATCAGGTCTGGTCGTTGGCGCAGCGCATTCTTAAGGGCAATGGCATAAGAATAGGTGTCGAGCCCTACATCGCGTTGGCTGATGATACATTGGTTGTGGCGATGAACAAATTCGATGGGGTCTTCGACCGTTACAATATGGCC
>CANEUT010000042.1 GCA_947441895.1 Rickettsiales bacterium
ATTTGCATGAACTGACCCCGATTGGTGCTAGAAAAACATATAGGTTTTATTTTATCAGAGCAAGGTGAACTTGGCGCGCGGCTATCGACACCGTTCGAACCCTACCCGAACAACGGGCAGCTGTCATCGAGTTTCCTAAGCATCGGAAAATCTTCATAGATGGGTTTGTTTTTGTCCCAGCCGTAGTGGCGTGAGTGGCGGGTGCAATATTTCGCTTTTTCCACCTTCCTGGACATGCATTCCTGTGAGAGCATGTAACATAAGGGCAGCTCTGGCTGCCTGGAAACACATGTAAAAGGCACTTCGATGGGATTGAATAGCGCGAATTATCATCAGGGAGATATAGCTCCCATCATTTACAGAATGGGCGTAATGAACCAGCAGCTTATTCACCGCAGCCTTAATCTGGGGTTAGTGGCGGAGGCAAAGCAGCTGCAACGGATTGATCACCATCTGGTCTGGCTACTGCATAAATCTACCAGCTTCGATTTTGTAGCTGAGGTGTCACAGGGCAGAACACTGCTTGTTGGCGAGGGAAATCTGAGCTTTACCCTCAGCCTTGCTGCAATGTCGGGTGTTACACCCAGCAGGCTGATTGCCACCACCTTTGAAAACAAAGAAGAACTATCTTCCGATGCCATCGCCAACGCCGAAGCATTGCGCCGCAAGGGTGTAACGGTTCTGCATGGCATTGACGCATCTAACCTTACATCCGTATTTGGGTCATGGCGGTTTGATACTATCGTCTTTCAATTCCCCCATGCTGGCAGCAGAGACGCAGTGGAAGGGCATAATCCCAATTTCATACTCGTGCGTGATTTTCTGATCAGCGCGGCAGCGCAGTTGCATCGAGGCGGCAAAATCCTGATTTCGGCAGTTGATAGCCCACATTATCGTGGCGCGTTTCAGTTTGATGAAGCGGCAGATGTTGCAGGATTTGCACCGCCTGAATCCTATCCGTTTGATCCATCAGCGTTTCCAGAGTATGAACATACCATGACGCATCAAAGCGGTAGTGCGATTGATCATCATGATGAATTCAGCACATGGGTATTCAGGCGGACATAGATTTACATGACAAGGTCATTTGGGATTGTTGAAGACAAGTTAAGAGAAGCAGATTTCTTTCTTGGCAAACTGTGTAGATCGCCACGCCTATCTGCTGATGCAAGGTACTATTTAAGTGCTTTCATTTCTTCTTCCAGAACCGTTACTCTCTCAATGCAAGCCTGCTTGGGCGGATTAGAGGAATTCGATTCTTGGTACAAAGGTGTTAGCGACAGATTAAAAACTGATCATCTTGCAAAGTATTTTCTTAAAACAAGAAACGAATCTACGCATGTAGGCGTAAATCCGTTAAATCATGTTCCACATGAGCATTTAAGAGAACATATAACACAACAGCTTAAAAATCGCAGTCATTCGCATGTATTGGTAATTCCTTCACAGGATGATCCTGCTTCAACCGAAATTATAAATGCAGTCGAGGCGTGTGAGAAATATTTCGTTACCCTCGTTACTGTCGTTTTTGAATGTTATGAAACCTTCAAAACACTGATTGATCCTAAGTGGTATCTTACTGAAGAGAATTTCCGCCTCCATGGTAAGAGCTTTGTGGATGCGGTTGTTGAACAGGGATTTCCTACCATTTGGGCTTCTTATATTCCAGAGGGTGCGGATGGCTGGGAAATACTCAGATCACAGGAGCCATGTTGCTTGATAAACGATATTTTTATAAAATATCTCGGCTGCTGTATTAACGCCCCTGCTTCACTTGCGGTGTTACCAAAGCGAGAATCCATATGATCGCTGGTTATATGCAAACATCGCTATTCACATCAGATAATACAAGTAACTGCGTAGTAGGCTTATCCTACATCAGGGACTACATTAGCCAGCAAGACGAAGATTTGCTTATTCGTACTATTGATGCCCAGCCGTGGATGCATGACCTCAAACGCCGCGTCCAGCATTATGGCTGGAGGTATGATTATAAGGCGCGAAATGTCACCAGTGATCTGCGAATAGGCGCACTACCTGACTGGCTGCAAACCTACGCAATGTGCTTACAGCAAGGGGGATTGTTTACCGAAACACCCGATCAGGTCATCATAAACGAATATCAGCCTGGGCAGGGCATATCAGCACATATCGACTGTGTGCCATGCTTCGCCGATACCATCGCAAGCATGAGCCTCGGCTCCCCCTGCGTGATGGATTTTACCCATAGCAAAACGCGTGAAAAATCATCGTTGCTACTGGAACCGCGCAGCCTGCTCGTGCTCAGTGGCGATGCGCGATATGTCTGGCAGCATGCTATTGCTGCACGGAAAACGGATCGTTACCAAGGGCAGATCATCTCACGCACCCGCCGTATATCGCTGACGTTTCGGAAGGTGATTGCGGATAGCTAAATCTCCACCATAAGCCCAGCCTTATTGAATCCCGTAGATTCAAAGCCGCCCGCACGATCAGGATAGCCCCGCTGGTTGGAGATGATCCGTGTATTTCCCGCCATCTGATCATCACACTCATGCGTGTGACCATACACCCACAAGGTTGGCTGATATTTTTCAATAATTGGCACCATATCCAGCGAGTTGAAGGCTGGCATGAGCGGACTGTTGCCATACTGCGTGTTGGGATTGATCACTGGTGCATGGTGCGAAATCACTACTCGCTTGCCAGGAAAATCTTCAGCAAACCACCGCTCTAGGCTGGTTACAAATGATGTGTGATACGCCACCGTATCGATAGGCTTGAGCAACTGACCAGTGGGCAGCATGATCTGGCGATAGTCGTTAATGCCATTCGCCGCTTCCATCATGGCTTTGTGATCTGTAGCGTTGAAGTCTGTCCACATGGTGCCACCGAAGAAATGCACTCCATCAATGGTGATTGCTTCATCCTGAAGGAAAGTGACGTTGGGGTGATATTCCGCCAGCCATGATTTGAATGCATTCTCGCCAGCATCCATAGTTCGTTGTGTGTAATATTCATGGTTGCCAGCAACGAACAGAACCGGCTTTTTCCAGAACTTCAGCATCCAGCCCAGTGGCTTGAAATTACGAAACGTAATGATATCCCCAGCAAGAATCATTACATCCGCTTCACTGTCAGAAGGCGGTTGGAAATTCTGGCCAAACTCAAGATGCAGGTCGCTGTAACTGATGATTTTCATTTGATCCTTGAATAGCGTTTTATGAGCCGCCTCCGTTTATCTTCCTCTCCAAGTCCGCAATGCCCTGCATCATCGTTTCAAAATCTGGTGCTGGTTTGGTAAACATGACTGCCATCGCGGCGTAATCACGCTTCAGCTCTGGCAGTGCTTCAGGCTTAGGCATCAGGCGCAATGAGCCAATTTTTGCCGTATCGTAGGAGGCTTTATTATCCGCAAACATCAGGCTCTTGTTTCTTACCACCTGCGCCAGCAGCGACACATCCTGTAATGCCGCATCTGCTATGCCTTTTTCAGCAAGCAGATAGGTGTCGTAATAATGGCGTGACATGCGGTCACGAATCTTTGTGCCGTGGTATAGCGCATGCAGGATGGTGACCTTCTCCCAGAAGGTGCGTTCTGCCGTCAGCACATGTACCTTGTAGCTGGGTGCATCAAAAAACTGCGGGTAGATGTCTGCCACATATGGTGTGATGGCTTTTTCTGTGCTGGGTTCAATTTCACCGCGTGCACCAAATTCAAGTTTCACCATAGGCTTTATATAGCCAAACTCGCCCTCGCCGAATCGCCCGACACCAAAACTGCCACGCCCATAACCTTGGCCATAGTTGAACAATCGTGGGTAAGAAAATGACAGAGTTTGTTTGTCTTTATCATCTGCATCGAGGCTGATTTCCCAGCCATCCGACTTGGCAAGAGCATCTTGGAACTGGTGTTGCAATACAGGTGCAGCAATATCTGCCACAAAGGACTGTGCGCCAATTTTTAAGGCATCAATTCTGCGCTGGCGTTCCTTGCCCGATATATCGCTTTCCATCGGGTCAGCAACATCTGCAAAACTGCGGGCGGTACGGCTGATGGTCAGATCAATATCTTCTGAAAAGCGATCAATCAGCTGATACGCTTTTGAGAGCGAAGTGCCGCCTTTGAACGTAATCAGACTCCCCAGCTCGGGCAGAGAAAATAGCTGTTTCAGCGTCCAGCATACCCAGAAATCTTTTTCGACGATGATGGACAGAATTTCCAGCTTGCGTGCCGTTTCTTCGAACACCTCTTTTCGGTTTTTATCAGGCAGTGTTAGAAATTTTTCCATGCTTTGCTTGCTCAATTTTGTGAATAATGTCTGCCATCCAGCCTGGTATGCGCCCCATAGCCTGATGCAGTCCCGACATATCTCTATCCGTCAACACGCGCGCGCAACGACTGATGATCTGGTCGTCAATGTTGTGCCTTCCAAGATAGGATAGTGCCTGCAATGCCAAATTAGCATGATCGGGAATATTGTCGAGCAATGCCACACGCGCGCGCTTTAACTGAATCGTTTGCCCCGCCACTCTGCGTGTGCGAGTGGTCGCATTAGTAAGGTAAGATGGTTTAGCAGGTACCTGCGTCGATAAACCCAATAGGTTCGCTGCCATTGCGCCCGATGGAAACACATCATCCCCAGCCGCCATTGCGCGCGCAATATTATCGGGGTTCGGAGATAACGTTCCCAGCAGCGCGCTTTGCTTTGGATAATCATAAATGCCGCGATCAAGGCGACGAACCATGCCCTGCTTCACCAGCCTGGACAGCACCTGATCAACAGCCGCGCGCGAGCCAACGTCGAGAAAGTCTCTGGGCGTAAACACCCAGCCTGGCTTCCTGCGCTTGATTCGGCTGATTATCTGGTCGGTTATGGACTTCATATTATCCTCTTATTTGTCAGATTATAACATAGTTTTATCTGACAATCAAGAGGTAGATGATTTGATATAATGCCCTGTTACATAATGGAATTTTATCTTAATTAGAGAGAGATGTATGCATCACGCAACTGACGACATGGCTGAAGCCTTCACCTCGGGAATGCCTGACAACGGTGGAGAGTATTTTCCACCCTGCACAGCGTCCCAGCATTCGGGCTTTTTAGCCCATTCCGAAACCGCTTTATGTGTAGTCCGTTTGTTATTATGCTGGCGTTATTATGAGTTCAGCGAATCAGAGCATCATCAAACTGACATCAGAGATATTGGCGGAAGCTGATAAAGAGCTTCTATGCACAGATTTCATTGAGAATGTGGTGCACAAAGTTGTGAGTTTATCTAGTAGATGGAAGGCAAGTTATGACTCAGAAGTAGTTATTCATGAGCTTCATCGCAGGTCAGGACTTATTGTATGACCGAGCGTAGGAATTGGACACGAGATGAATTGCTGGTCGCTCTCAAAATTTATTGCGAGCTGGAGTTCGGGCAATTTCATCAGCATCAGCAACGCATCATAGAAGTTTCAACTTACATACAGCGCACACCCAGTTCTCTCGCCATGAAACTGTGTAATTTTGCTAGTCTTGATCCAGCGATGATGGGTAAGGGATTAAAGAGTGCGAGCAAGGCGGATGTCGCCATCATGCACGAGTTTCTGCACGATACGGAAAAAGTCATATTAGAATCTGAAAAAGCGTATCATGATTTTTCCGCACATACGCCACCGACAGGGTTGGCAGAGCCGCATGTTGCATTTGAATATGATTTTGAGAGCATCACGCAAACAGAGCGAATTTCCCAAGTAAAAACGCGCACCGTGCAGCAATTTTTTAGAACGGCTGTTATTTCCAGTTATCATTTCAAATGCGCTATTTGCGATCTTGGCTTGCAAGAAATGCTAACGGCATCTCACATTATTCCGTGGTCAAAAAATGAAAAATTCCGCACCGACCCTGCAAATGGAATTTCATTATGTGCATTACATGACAGGGCGTTTGACAGAGGATTCTTCGCACTCAATGATGATTATGCGGTAATGCTCAGTGGTCGGCTGGCTTCCGCAAAGGGCTTGTCTGTAGACCATATGTTCACGCGTTTTGATACGAAGCCTCTTAAACTACCTTTTCGCTTTTTACCCAACAAAGAATATCTTGAATGGCACAGGGATAACGTATTCCTTGGTTGATGCGCAGCATCGACCAGAAGCTCCGCATCGGCGAATGCATCGGCACGGCACCGATTGGTTATCTCAATATCCGCGACCAGCGCGGGCGCAGCCAGGTGGTGATCGACCCCGACCGTGCGCTGCTGGTACGCCGTATCTTTCAAGAATACTCAACAGGGCAATACACCCTAGGCGAAATTACCAAAAAAGCTAAAGAATGGGGCTTACGGAACTATCGCGGCAAGCAGATGCCGATGGATAAATCACAAATCCACCGCATGATTCAGAATCCGTTTTATTACGGCGAGATGTGCGTGAAGGGGAGGAATTTTCCACATGTCTATGAGCCGCTGATTACCAAAGAGCTCTATGATGCGTGCCAGGCGGTGCGGTTTGGCTGGCACAAAAAGCCCTTCGCTTATGGCGATAAGGATTATGTGTTCCGTGGATTGCTCACCTGCGCCACTACGGGCAAGGTGGTGACGGCGGACACCAAGGTCAAAACCTACGGCAATGGCCGCAAGGCGGAATATACTTACCTGATGTGCTGGAATCCTGAGAACCCAGCTAAAAAACTATGGATACGTGAAGAACAGGTCATGACGCAGGTGGCGCAGGTGTTCAAATCCATGTCACCCAATGACGATTTATTCGAGGATGTGGTCGCTTATGCGCGCCAGGCGTGTGAATCCGAGAAGGTGTTCCATAAACGCCAGATTCAGGAGCTTCAGCGCGAAAGCGAGGGGATTCAGGGCAAGCTCGACAAGCTGATGGACTTGCTGCTGGATGGTGCGGTGTCCAAGCAGGAACACGATCTGAAACGCCAGAAATTCAAAGGCCGCCAGATTGAGCTGGCCAACCAGTTGAACAGCTACCACATGGCTGATGACGGCTTCCGTGACGCGGTGGCCGATACGCTCGAACTCGGCAGAAAAGCGCACGAATTGTTCATAAGTTCGAACAATAGCGGAAAACGCCGACTTCTGGGGTTTGTCTTTTCGAACCTATCGCTCAAAGGCGGAGAGGTGCAGTTTTCCTTGCGTAAGCCCTTTGACCTCTATGCCAAAGCGACCGATATCGGAGAATGGCGCACCCAGCAGGACTCGAACCTGCAACCGCTCGCTTAGAAGGCGAGTGCTCTATCCAGTTGAGCTATGGGTGCCTGGGTGCAAGTTTAATCGAGAAAACAGCCTAACCACAAGCACGAACCGTTGCATGGCTGGCCTTAACCTGTTATGGCCTCGCGCCAGAGTTTGAGGAGACACAGTATGGCCAACGCCCCCTATAAAATCGGCATTATTCAAATGAGCATGCAGGCTGCGCCTGAGGCTAATGTTAAGAAGGCTGAGGAGTTGTTGCGTGAGGCGAAGGCGCAAGGCGTGCAAGTGGCCTGCTTGCCTGAGCTGTTCCGCAGCTATTACTTCTGCCAGAGCGAAAACCATGATTATTATGATCTGGCCGAGCCCATTCCGGGCCCCACCAGCACTCGCATGCAGGCGCTGGCCAAAGAACTGGGCATGGTGATTGTGGCCAGCCTGTTTGAAAAACGCGCAGCGGGCATGTATCACAACACCACCGTGGTGTTCGATGCCGATGGGGCCGATTTGGGCATGTATCGCAAAATGCACATTCCCGATGATCCGCGTTATTACGAGAAATTCTATTTCACCCCCGGTGATTTGGGCTTCAAGAATTTCGACACCAAATTCGGCCGCATCGGCGTGCTAATTTGCTGGGACCAGTGGTTCCCCGAAGCCGCTCGCCTGACCGCCATGCAGGGCGCGCAGGTGATTTTTTACCCCACCGCCATTGGCTGGCACCCGGCGGAAAAAGCCGAATATGGCGAAACCCAGTGGCAGGCATGGCAAACCATTCAGCGTGGTCACGCCATTGCGAATGGGGTGTATATCGCCAGCCCCAACCGCATCGGGTTCGAAAAAGAAAGCGATGGCGGCGAAATCGAATTCTTCGGCCACAGCTTCATCAGCAATCCATCGGGAAAATTCCTGGCCAATGCCGATGACAAATTCGAAGGGATTCTGACCGCCATGGTGGACCCTGCCGAGCAGGAAAAAATCCGCCAGCACTGGCCCTTCTTCCGCGATCGCCGGATTGATGCTTACGGCGCCATCACCAGTCACCCCACGCCAAAGGCCTAACCATGACGGACGAGATGGGTTATTCCGCTTTTCGCATGCCGGCCGAATGGGCGCCGCAAGAACGTATCTGGCTGAGCTGGCCCCATGCGAAAGCCGATTGGCCGGGCAAATTTGCGCCGGTGCCGTGGGTGTTCGCCGAAATGGTGCGAGTGATTACCACGAGTGGTCAACGCGTGGGACTGCTGGTGAAAGACGCGGCGCGGCGCGCCGAGGCAATGGAAATGTTAGATAGGGCTGGTGCGACTTTATCGCTGGTCGATATGCTGGAAGTTCCCACCAACCGTGGCTGGCTGCGTGACTGCGGACCCATCTGGGTGCATTTGGAAGATGGCGAGCGCATTGCGCTGAACTGGAAATTCAACGCCTGGGCCAAATATAGCAATTGGCGACTCGATAACGATGTGCCCGACCAGATTGCCGCCTTCACGCGGGATGATTCGCTGGAGCCGATTGCGAACGATAAGCCAATTGTGCTGGAAGGCGGCGGCATTGAAGTAAACGGCGCGGGTAGCATTATTGTTACCGAAGAATGGCTGCTGAGCGACACGCAGGTGCGCAACAAAAAATTCACCCGCGAAGATTACGAGGCCGTGTTTGAACATTACCTCGGCGCGCATAACACCATCTGGTTGGAAGCGGGCATTGTGGGCGATGACACGCATGGCCATGTGGATGATATTACCCGATTTGTGAATGAGACCACCATTGTGACGGCGGTTGAGCATGACAAAACCGACCCGAATTATGAACTTCTGAAAGAAAACCTGAAGCGCCTGAAGAAGGCGAAGAACGTGAACGGTAAGCCATTTAACATCGTGGAAATTCCTATGCCGCGTCCGGTGATTTTTGAGGGCCAGCGACTGCCTGCAAGCTATGCTAACTTCCTCATCTGCAACAAAGTGGTGCTGGTGCCAGTGTTTAATGATGCGGCGGATGCCGAAGCGCTGAGCATTTTGCAGCAATGTTTCCCAAAACGTAAAGTGGTGGGCATTTATGCGCGTGATTTGGTGTGGGGACTGGGCACAATCCATTGCCTCACCCAACAAGAACCTGTTTAGTTCGCACTTCAAAGTCCCTCACTTTGTTCGGTGTACTTTGAAGTGAATGTATGGCCAAAGCCTGCGCGAAAGCGCGGTTTCGCTTCGGCTTTGAGATTTCTAATTACGATTGTCATTCCCGCGAAAGCGGGAATCTCCTTTGAGTGGATCCCTGCTTTCGCAGGGATGACAAAAAACTAAAATTCAACCTTTACCCCATGCTTTTTCAGGCGTGCTTCTAATTGCTGCAGCAATGCGGCGGTGGATTCGGGGCTGTCACCATCGACCCGCGCGACAAGCACGGCTTGCGTGTTGCTGGCGCGCAGAAGCCACCAGCCATGCGGCGTGGTGACGCGCACGCCATCGAGCGTGTTGACGGTGGCACCCTCGGCCGCAAGCTCGGCAGCGAGTGCTTCTACCACGAGGAATTTTTTATCATCGGCGCAGTCAATGCGCAGTTCGGCGCTGGCATTGCTGGCAGGCAGCGCATCGACCAGTTCGCTAAGCTTTTTGCCGGATTCCGCCACAATGCGCGCTAAGCGCATGGCGGCGTAAAGCCCGTCGTCATAGCCGTAATATTCATCGGCAAAGAAAATATGGCCGCTGGCTTCACCAGCGAATTTCGCAGCCGTTTCCGCCAGTTTGGTTTTAATATGGGCGTGACCCGTCATCCACATGAGTGGGGTGCCGCCTTGCGATTTCACACGGTCAAAAAAACTATCGGATGTTTTTACGTCCGCAATCATCATGGCGCCGGCGTTGCGCGCCAGCACATCATCGGCCAGAATCATCAGCAGGTGATCGGGCGACACGGTGCGGCCCAAATCATCGACCGCGCCCATGCGGTCGCCATCGCCATCGAACGCCACGCCAAACGCCAGCGATGCATTGGCGGCAATGGCTTTTTGCAAATCAGCCAGATTTTCCGGCACCGAGGGATCGGGGTGGTGATTGGGGAAATTGCTGTCCACCTCGGTGTAAAGCAAGCTGTGTTGATTGCCCTTGGCCTTCAGCAGTGCATCGATCACCAGACCGGCCACGCCGTTTCCGGCATCCCACGCGATGGAAAGTTTTTTCAGCGCGCCGCTTTCGGCCAGTGCTTTGCGCAGCTCAAAAATATATTCATCGAGCATATCCACTTCTTCGCGGTGCCCCCGTGAATGCAGCAAATCATTCTTTTCCACGCGCGTGCGAAGCGCGGCCAGCTCAGCGCCATAAAGGCTGGCACCATCGCACATGAATTTTGCGCCATTATGGTTGGGCGGATTGTGCGAGCCGGTAATCATCACGCTGCCATCGGCATGCAAATGATGGGTGGCGAAATAGCACATGGGGGTGGGGCCTAGCCCCGCATCGAGCACGTGGGCACCGGCTTTCAACATGCCTTCAATCATCGCTTCCGCAAGGCCCGGCGAGCTTGCCCTGCCATCGCGCATGGCGACAATGAGGGGTGTGCGGGTTTGGCAAATATCGGCCACGTGACTGGCGAAGGCGTGCCCAATGGAAAGAAAATCTTCCGCCGTCAGCGATTCGCCCACAATGCCGCGAACGTCATAAGCGCGAAAGAGTGAAGCGTTGGGCACATGCATGCGGGGAATTTCCTAAGCGGCCGAGGTGGCTTGGGCGTCGGCTGTCGTTGCCTCGCTTGGTGTCGCCGCCGCTTCTGATTTGGGGGCGGCAGATTTGGGCGCAATGCGCGGATTGGTGAGCACATCACCGGCTGCACCTTGGCGCACCTGCGCAATGCGCGCATCAATGGTGGGAATGCG
>CANEUT010000043.1 GCA_947441895.1 Rickettsiales bacterium
CTGCAATTAGAAGCCATGCTGGCCGATAATTTGGGCCTTGCCGTCAGCATCAACACCACCAGCGGCCAAGCGGGTGAAGTGGTGATTCGCTATGACACGCTGACCCAGCTCGATGACATTTTGCGTCGTTTGGGCGGCAGTGCTTAGGCAGGTTTTTTGCCCTTCTTTGTCGATTTCAATTTTCTAACTACCTTAGCAGCAATTTTGGTCGCCGGCGCCCTTTTCGCTTTACCGCGCGTTCGTTCTAATCCCTCGCGCAACACTGCATTCGCCAGAGTCTGCCAGCCGCGACCGCCCTTTTTGTAGCCATTCAGCACATCTTCGTCGATCCTTATAGAAACGGCCACCTTTGTTTTATTCGACTTGGGGCGTCCACGTTTCGCAACATGTTCGCGGTTATTATTTAAAAACTCTTCTGCAAGCTCAGCTCCATATATTTCAGCCAAAGCTTGCTTTGCCGGCTTTGCTTTTGCAAAAAGCTCCGCTGTCATTTCATGATCATCGTTGTGCTTGTCTGTCGGCAACATACATTCTCTCCTCTTTTTTATTGGCTTTCCTTAAACTTATGATGCGAATTTCGCCCTTTCTTGGGGTAAAAACAAAGGTAACCATCTGATCATCACGCATGGCGGTGGCAACGTAACGATCTTCACCGTAGTTTTTGCGTGTATCCTTAGAGATGACGGCCGAATCCCAGCTGATATCTTCACATGCGCTCAATAAGAATCCGTGTTTAGCAAAATTCGTTTTGCTCTTTTTAGTGTCAAATTGAATTTTGAGCTTCATATTTATTGTATATACAAATATTGCCTTTGTTGCAAGTCTCTAATTTGGCTTTATGCCGCTTTCTTAAAAGCAGGAAGCGCTGCAATCTCCATCAACCCTTGCGCCATGCGGGTGAGGGACTCATCGGAATAGCGCTTGGAATCCAGCTCCAGCATCTGTAAACGGGCCAGCGCCGTGGCGCAATGTTCCGCGTTCCAGCGGCTGGCGTGCGCCTTTAAAACCGGTTTGGCTTTGAAAAAAACGGGTGGACGAAGTCCCTCGATAATGGCGTCGATGCCCATGCCTTCCGCGCGCTTGATGGCGATGATTTCAAGCCGCGAAAAATAGCGCATCATGCTGCGCGCAATCAGCAGGCCGGGGTGGCCTTCCATGAGTAATTTATCGCTGAGTTTGCAAGTGCGCACCATATCGCCACTGGCCACGGCCTGGCATAATTCATCGAAGGATTGGTCATTGTTTTCACCCACCGCTGCAAACGCTTCTTCCAGGCTCACTTCCTCGGCTTCGTCGCCCACATAGAGCGATAATTTTTCAAGCTCGTTAAGAATAATCTGACGATCACCCGAAAGCTGAGTGGAAAGAAAACGCGTGACTTCGTTACCCGCGCGCAGACCGTAACCACGCAGCGTATCGCGCACAAATTGTTCGAGGCCTGCGCCCTCGTCTTTATAGCAGGCCACCGCCGCCACTTCCGCCGAACGCTCGGCCCACACACGTAATTTGCTGGTGGCGGGCAATGATTCGGTAACGTAAAGCACCAGAAAATTTTCCGGCGCGCGAAGGGGCAGCGCGTTCACAATCGCGTCCAGATGCGGATCATCGGCTTCACGCATCATAATGACGCGGCGAGGGGCCATGAGCGACATGGCGGCCAATTCATCGGCCAGCACAGCCGCATCTTCTTTTAATTGATCGCCTGAGAATTCCAGCTTGGCCATGGGGTCGGCGTTATTGCCCAGCCACGCATCCGCCAACTGCAACACGCGCTGACGCACTTGCCCGGCATCGGTGCCATAGATTAATGCTGCACCAAATTTCGTTGGCGAACGCACCAGCGCATCAAAGTCTCGAACGGCGATTTTCATAAATATCCGAATTGGTGGGCACAAGACTGGGTGCAGCAACAGGTGCTTCTGGCACTTCACCCGCCTTGGGGTCGTTGATGGTTGGCAGCAAATTCATCAAGCGAAGTTTATAATCCTGCGCCAGCTCAACAATGCCGCGCTGGCGAGCATCTTCTTCGGAAACGAATGATGCATAATCGGCATTTTGCGAGGTGTTATAGCTGCTGACGCGCTGAATGCTGCCGCGGCCCACCACCACCCCATCGGACAAGCGGGTGAGGGTATAGTCACTTTGATATTGCAAATCGCCACGGCTGGAGGTGCCATCGGGGTTAATGAACAGAGGGGTTTTGGTTTCACGGTAGCTGATTTTCAGAATATATTGCTTGGGCACATGCTGCGTGGCGGGGTTGGTTTGGTCTTGAATTTCAGCCTTCAGAAACTGGCCTCGACGCGTGTTGTCGACCTCGATGGTCACGGCCGCAAGATGAATGGCATTGGCCGTACGCATGGCCTGTCCATGCACCGGTGTGAAGCCGCATGCGTTGAGTGCGAGGAGGGTAAGGAGCAGGGCGGTGAGTTTTTTCATGCAAAAGCTCTAGCGGATTACGGCAAAGCTCGCATGCTTTTTTTGTAGCGGCGAAGCCGCGTTGGGGGCAAGCCCCCCAAACCCCCTCGTTCGCTCATCGCTCCGGCTCGCGCCGTAAAGCGCTACGCATTCACTCTGCAGGCGTTCCCGTAATCAGTGCGTAGCCTTAATGGCGAGCCGCGAAGCGAGGGGGTCAGCGAAGCGAAGGGGACTGAGGTCCCCTTTAAGAAAACGCTACGCTGCTACAATATTCACGATTCTATTCGGCACCACGATGGTTTTTTTGACCGTCTGGGCACCAATCGCCGTAATGACGCTGGGGTTACCAAGGGCCGCGGCACGCGCCTCTTCCTCGGGCAAATTTTTGGCCAATTGCAGCGTGGCGCGCAATTTACCATTCACCTGCACCGCCACCGTGACAGTTTCATCTTCCAACAGCGCTGGGTCGGCCACGGGCCAAGCGCGGGTGGCAATCAAATCTTTATGGCCCAGCAACGCCCAGCATTCTTCGGCCAAATGCGGCATGAGGGGGGCGATGAGGTGAATAACCACCTGCAGACCCTCGGCGAACACCGTGCGTGATGCGGGCGTATCCAGCGACAGTTTTTCGAGCGCGTTGGTCAGCTCGCGAATGCGGGCGACGGCTTTGTTGAAATGGAAGGCTTCAATATCTTTCGTTACCGCATCGATGGTTTTGTGCGTTTGTTTGCGTAGATTTTCAACGGAAGGGGGTAGATCCCCCTTAACCCCCTCGCTACGCGGCTCGCCTTCGGCTACGCGCTGTTCCTTGAGCATGGAAGCATTCTCGACCACCAAACGGTAAATGCGCTGCACATAACGCCACGCACCATCCACCCCGCTTTCGGTCCATTCCAGACCGCGATCGGGCGGCGAATCACTCATCATGAACAGGCGCGCCGTATCGGCGCCATAGGTGTCGATAATGTGACGCGGGTCGACCACGTTGTTTTTCGACTTACTCATTTTCTCAGAACGGCCCATGGTCGCTGGCCCGCTGCCATCAATCTTCACCCAATTGCTTTTTTCATCCTGCGCCACTTCGGTGGGGTAAAGCCATTTGCCATCGGCATCTTTAAACGTGGCGTGGCTCACCATGCCCTGCGTCATGAGGCCCTTGAACGGTTCATCGATAGTTAAAATGCCACAGGCACGAAGTGCCCGGGTGAAGAAGCGGGCATAAAGCAAATGCAGCACCGCATGTTCCACCCCGCCGATATATTGCTGCACCGGCAGCCAGCGCTTGGCCTCAGCCGTGATGCCATTTCCACCGCCGCCCGACGCATAGCTTGCAAAATACCAGCTCGATTCGAAGAACGTGTCGAACGTATCGGTTTCGCGCTCAGCCGGTTTGTTGCAGGTGGGGCAGGGCACGTGCTTCCACGTGGGGTGATGGGCGAGGGGGTTGCCCGGCTTATCAAACCGGACGTCGTCCGGAAGAGTAACGGGAAGCTGGTCTTCTGGAACTGGCACCGCGCCGCAATCATCGCAATAAATAATGGGAATGGGCGCGCCCCAATAACGCTGACGGGAAATGCCCCAATCACGCAGGCGGTAATTGATTTGGCGCTTGCCAATGCCGCGTAATTCTAATTCGGCGATGGCTTTTTCTTTCGCTTCGGCCACGCCCATGCCATCGAACAAGGGTGAGTTCATCAGCAGACCATCACCGGTATAAGGCAGAACGTCGCCACCAGTGACCACGGGCTTAATTTCCAAATTATATTTGGTGGCGAATTCGAAATCGCGCTCATCATGCGCGGGGCAGCCAAACACCGCGCCGGTGCCATAACCCATCAGCACGAAGTTGGCGATATAGAGCGGATGCTCGCTGCCGGTGAAGGGGTTCACCGCTTTCAATCCCGTATCAAAACCCTTCTTCTCGGCTTTTTCGATGGCTTCTTCCGACGTGCCCAGCGCGCTGCATTCTTTGATGAATGCTGCCGCTTCTGCGTTGTGCGCAATCATGCTCTGCGCCAGCGGATGTTCGGGCGCGATGGCCACAAAGCTCATGCCGTAGAATGTATCGGGGCGGGTGGTGTAGATGTCGATAGAAGGGGGCGTTCCGCCGCCCTTCGCTACGCTGACCCCCTCGCTGCGCGGCTCGCCTTCGGCTACGCACGACCCATCGACCACCTGTAATGTCACCAGTGCACCAGAAGATTTGCCAATCCATTTTTCCTGCATCAGCCGAACTTTGTCGGGCCACGCGGTGAGGGTGTCGAGCCCTTGCAAAAGTTCTTCCGCATAGTCAGTGATTTTCAAGAACCACTGATTCAGTGTGCGGCGTTCCACCGGTGCACCTGAGCGCCAGCCGCAACCATCAATCACTTGTTCGTTTGCCAGCACCGTGTGATCGACCGGATCCCAGTTCACAATCGCTTCTTTGCGGAAGGCGAGGCCGCGTTTTAGCATCTCTAAAAAGAAGTGCTGCTCATGGCGATAATATTCTGGCAAACAGGTGGTCACTTCACGGCTCCAGTCATAGCTGAGGCCGATGGATTTTAGCTGCTCGCGCATGGTATTGATGTTTTGCAATGTCCATGCGCCAGGGTGAACGCCGCGAGCGATGGCAGCATTTTCGGCGGGTAGGCCGAATGCATCCCACCCCATGGGATAAAGCACGTTGAAACCACGGGCGCGGGCGTAGCGGGCTGTCACATCACCCAGCGTGTAATTGCGCACATGGCCCATATGGATGTTGCCCGACGGGTAGGGGAACATCTCAAGCACAAAATAATCAGGCTTGCCGTTGGGCGCTGGAGTCTCAAACGTTTTCTTGTCACGCCACGCCGCCTGCCAGCGCGGCTCTGCCTCACGCGGATTATAGCGGTTAGAAGTGTCGTTCACTTGACTAGCGCCCCAGCTGCGCGATGCGAAGCTTGCGTGCCTGAGTGAGGACGGTGTCTTCCAGCTTGCGGCTCATGCTGGCATCCACCGGCGCATCGGCCCACTCACCTTTTTTATTGTCTTTCTTTTGGCGGAAGACGGTGACTTTAAGACTGTCGGCGCGCAATTGACGATCCAAAATCAGCGCGTTCACCTTATAGCGTTCGCCGGGTGTTGCGGGGTCTTCGTACCAGTCGGTGAGGATGACGCCGCCAAAGGGGTCGGCCGAGGCAAGTGGCATGAACGACAGCGTGTCCAGCGTGGCGCGCCACAAAAAGCTGTTCACGCCCAATGGATTTTTGCCTGTTTCTTTATCTTTATCGCTGGCGCCGCCAATGACAATACCCTCAGCGCCGGTGAGTTTGCCAACGCGGTCGCGGCGTACATCTTCTTCCGGCTTTGGATAGCTGCTGGTGTCGGGCTTCTCTGAACAGGCCGTCAGAAGCAACAGTGCGGCAAATACAGCAAAAGTGGTGCGTGCAGAAACATTGAGAAGCGTCATGATTAACCTTGTTGTTCGTTACGTCAAATTCGGGACGTCACCCTAGCGACCAATGCAAGATTTGCAAGACGGTAGTTGGGGGCGTGCCAAACACTGGCCCCACCATTGTTATTCCTGCGCCTCAGGCGAAGCCAACGCAGAAATCCCCCTAAGGAGATCCCGGGTCAAGCCCGGGATGACAAAAAATTCATGGTCCGTAAAGCCGGGCGTAGCGCCATAAAGCGCTATGCACTGACACCTCGCTGTCATTCCCGCGAAGGCGGGAATCTAAAACTGCGCGACACTTGGCCTGAGATCCCCGCTTTCGCGGGGATGACAGATTTCGCAAAAACAAAAGGGGCGACCTATTGCTAGATCGCCCCTTCGTATTTAGACCGTTTTAAGCGTAATGCTTAGAACGCAACTTGCGTACCAAGGATAACCGAGGTGCCCGAGTTGCTGTAAGTGGTAGCAGCCTTACGGTTATTGTCGAAGTCGTAGAAGCTAACTTCGGCGTAAGGGGTCAGGCCAGGGGCCAGTTTGTAGTCTGCACCAAGAACAACGTTCTGGAAGTCGTTGTCTGTTACGCCAGTACCGCCCTCACGGGTCGATTCCAGGTAGGTAGCCGACAGGCCAACCGGACCAGCTTCGTAGCCCAGACCAGCGGTCCAGTAAGACGAATCTACGTTTCTGGTGGTGTTCGAATCAGACCAGTCACCGTACGAACCGGCAACGCTGAAGCCTTTGTAACCAAGCAGACCGCCTACGTTGTATGCTTCAACATCTTTCGATGCTGCTGCGCCAGCGTTAGCGAATTCACCGGTTGCCGAAGCCGAAACTTTAACACCGCTGAACTGGTTGTCATAGCTCAGACCGAGGTTGTAAACTTCACCAAGTGCGCCGTCGTTTTTAGCACGGTTTACAGTTTGACCACGGGCAGTGTTGTCCGGGGTGTAGCTGAAACCAGCTTGGAAGCCAGCGAACTTAGGGGTGTAGTAGTTGATCTTGGTCGCGTTGTAGGTCGACTCGTCACCGAAAGCGGTGGTCGAACCGTGTTGCGATGGCAGACCAGCAGTGGTGATGTAACCAGCACCTGTGGTTGGAGCGCCGTTTACGAAGCTCGTCCATTCACCGTTGATACCACCGGTAGCAACTGCGAGGGTGGAAGCATCAACGCGCATCGTCGAAGCGATCGACTTGTTGCCACCGAGTTCTGCACGACCCCAGTTACCCGAGAGGTAAGTGAAAGTGCGGGTTGCATTGGTACCGCCGTTGTTGACGTTACCGCTGATGTCAGCTTGGATATCGATTTGAGCGCCGTAGCCCAGACCTGCATCCGTCTTGCCATCAACTTTCACCGTTACGGTGTTTTCTTGACGGAAAGCGTTGTCACGAAGACCAGCATCGCGGTCATCGTTTGTCCAACCAGCTTGGAAATCTGAGAAACCGCCGAGCGTTACTTTCGGGGTCTCAGCCGAAGCCGCCGTTGCGATCAATGCCGCGCCAACAAGCCCAGTGGTACCTAGAAGAATTTTTTTCATGATTCAGTTCCTTCTTTAATGAAACAAATAATAAGTAATAACACATAGGAGCACATGCCATTACACGAACGAACACAAAATGCAAATGGATGCAGCTTGTGTTCCACGCCGCTATTTATTAGAACGGATTGGCCTGCACGCAAGGTCGCCTAAACTAATTTTACCTATTTCGACCCCTTTCTAACCCCTCTGTTGCAGAAGTGCCACAAACGGGGCATTGGGGGGCCTTTCACCTTCAAACACTCTTTAGCGATTTGTTTTATATGAATAATGTTGCCAATTCTTACCCTCTGAATGCGCTTGCTGAGCGGCTGAAAGCCTTAAAGCAGCACATGGGAAGCTACACCCGCCTGATTGGGGCCAGCAAAAGTCAGCCAGTTGAACTGTTACAAGAAGCGATTTCGCTTGGGCTCCACGATTTTGGCGAAAATAAAGTGCAGGAAGCCCAAAGCAAGTGGCCCGCCTTGAAGGCAGCACATCCGCAGGTATGTTTGCATCTAATTGGCCCGCTGCAATCAAACAAAGCAGAAGATGCGGTGGCGCTGTTTGATGTGATTCATACCATCGACCGCGTAAAAATTGCCGATGCTTTGGCGGTAGCTTGTCAAAAATTGGCTAAAAAACCAGCGTTTCTCATTCAGGTGAATGTGGGTGAGGAGCCACAAAAAGCCGGCGTGGCCCCGCGCGATGCCGCCGCCCTTGTGGCCCATTGCCGGGCGCTTGGTTTGAATGCGGTGGGGCTTATGTGTGTGCCGCCCGAGGGAATGAACCCCGCGCCGCATTTTGCGCTGCTTGCTAACATGGCCCGCGAATTTGGTTTGAGCGAGCTGAGCATGGGCATGAGTGGTGATTATGACGTGGCGGTGCGAATGGGGGCCACGATGGTGCGGGTAGGCACGGCATTATTTGGCGCACGAAGTGCGCATTAGGCGAACGAGGGGGAGCGATAGCGCGGGGGTAAGCGCAAGCGTAGGGGACTGAGGTCCCCTTCAATAAAAAACTAAAGCACCTTACTCACGGTCACATCATTTAAATAGGGCAGCATTTGTGCTTTTTGGTATGAGCTGTGGGCTGAGGAAGCGCTGCCGCCATATAAATCGAGCACCGCATTATCTTTGCTGCTGATGACGCCCATTTCAACCGGCGCAGCCATGGGCGCAATCGATGCTAGTTCTTGCTCTGGCTCGGCGGCTGGCTCTGGCTCATCGGCCGCGGCCAATTGCGTGGGGGCTTCTGATTCATCACCCGTCAGTGCGGCAAGCAAGGTGCCGCCCACGCCCTTGCCGGTCTGATCCTGAAAAACAACATTGGCCAAGCCAATCAAAAATCCAATGGGCCCGCCAAGCAGCATGCCGCCCGCCAATTGCGAGGCCGGCGGCGGTGTATGGCCGGTCATTTCATCGAACAGGGTAGAAACAAAGGGAATATGTTCCAGCGGATTGAGGGTATCTGCCACATCGCGCCAGGTGATGGTGGGTGCTTTTTTTAGCTCGGCCACGGAATCGGGGCCGATACCGCTTGTATCGGCAGTGCGAACACCTGCAACCGCATGAACCATGAAAACGCCCCAAAAATGATTTCGGGGTAAGCTAATGCAAGGCGCATGCCAGCAGTATTGATTAGCGCTCAAGCGCCGCGCATGCTTTCCGCCTCAATGGCGGTGTCGTTCGTTTGTGCTTATGCCAAACGAACTTCCACAACCGAAGCCACGACGGCATACATCGTTTTTATTATTCAATCGCTTGTAGACCGCGCGGCGTCAGGATGGATGAAATACGAGGAGTTGCCGCGCACAGGGAAGGCGCGTAGCGGCGCTGCGTAACTGAATGAGCACGGCAAGGACAACGTAGTTCGCCATCCTCACGCCGCGCGCCTAGGCGCAGTCTTCGATATGGTCCGAGAGAATGGTGCAGCCGGTGGGCGATACATCGGCATAGCCGGAGCTTACCGTGAAGCGCCGCAGGGTGCTGTCATCGGCCATGCGAACGGTAATGATGCCGGGGCGAAGCATCGAAAAAAATGGCGCGTGGCCGGGCAGCACGCCAAAATCGCCTTCGGCGCCGGGAATTTCAACGCTGCGCACATGGTCATCGACCATTACGCTGGCGGGAGAAATGATTTTGAGTGGAAATACGTCGGCCATGGGAGTCTCCTAGTGATCAGAGTCGAGAGTCGAGTAAGAAAAGAAATGATCGCGCGCGGCTTGCCAATGAACTGGCACCATCAAAAGCACGTGAACCGCTAAGCCCTAACAATGCCTCGCTCGATTCTCGACTCTCGACTCTGATCACTTCTTTTCCCCTACGCCGCCGCTTTCGCAGGGGCGCTCAGTTCTTTTGCTTTCTCGATCGCTTCTTCGATGCTGCCCACGAGGTAGAACGCGGCTTCTGGCAGGTCGTCATATTCGCCAGCAACAATCGCTTTGAACGAGGCGATCGTGTCTTTCAACTTCACGTATTTACCAGGCTTGCCGGTGAAGATTTCAGCCACATGGAACGGCTGCGACAGGAAGCGCTGAATTTTACGGGCGCGGGCCACGGTGAGCTTATCTTCTTCCGAAAGCTCGTCCATCCCCAGAATGGCAATAATATCTTGCAGCGATTTGTAGGTTTGCAGCACACGCTGAACATCGCGCGCTACTTTGTAATGCTCCGCGCCCACCACCGCTGGGTTCAGCATGCGGCTGGTGGAATCCAGCGGATCGACCGCTGGGTAAATGCCCAGCTCGGCGATTTGGCGGCTGAGAACGGTCGTTGCATCAAGGTGCGCAAACGAGGTTGCAGGCGCGGGGTCGGTCAAGTCATCCGCCGGTACGTACACGGCTTGCACCGAGGTAATCGACCCTTTTTTGGTGCTGGTAATACGTTCTTGCAGGTTGCCCATTTCGGTGGCGAGTGTTGGCTGGTAACCCACGGCCGATGGAATACGGCCGAGCAGCGCCGATACTTCGGAACCGGCTTGGGTGAAGCGGAAAATGTTATCAACGAAGAACAGCACGTCTTGGCCCGCCACGTCACGGAAATATTCTGCCTGGGTGAGACCGGTGAGCGCCACGCGCGCACGTGCTCCTGGAGGCTCGTTCATTTGGCCGTAAACAAGGGCCACTTTCGATTTGGTTTGGTCTTCGAGGTTAATCACGCCCGATTCGATCATCTCATGGTACAGGTCGTTCCCTTCGCGGGTACGCTCACCCACGCCGGCGAATACTGAGAAACCACCGTGGCCTTTGGCGATGTTGTTGATGAGTTCCATGATGAGTACGGTTTTACCCACGCCCGCACCACCGAACAGACCAATTTTACCGCCCTTGGCGTAGGGCGCCAAAAGGTCGATCACTTTAATGCCGGTTTCAAGAATTTCGTCATCGGTTGACTGCTCAACGAAAGCGGGGGCTTCGGCGTGAATAGGGGCAAGTTGCTTGGTGTTCACCGGACCGCGCTCATCAATGGGCTCGCCAATCACGTTCATGATGCGACCCAGCACTTCGGGGCCCACGGGCACCGAAATGGCGGCGCCCGTATCGGTCACGGCCAAGCCACGGGTTACGCCGTCAGTGGCGTCCATC
>CANEUT010000044.1 GCA_947441895.1 Rickettsiales bacterium
ACGTCATGCCGATGCCGCCCTTGGCGGCACCGATGGCGCGGTGTTGTTTCAGTCGCTGCTGGCGCGGTTGGGTTAGTGATTGTCATTCTGAGCGACAGCGAAGAATCCCAGCACGATGCCCTCACCCTCCCCACTCGCGTGGGTCCCCTCCCTCTCCCGGCGGGAGAGGGTAAAAATCATGTCCACGCATCAAAAATCTTCACTTTCCTGTGGAAAGCCGCGCTGCGTTGCGGCGGTGAATTCCAATAAAGTCATTACATATCAAAAGAATGCGCCAATTCTAATATTGCTAAAATTGTAGCTCACGTTAACCGGCTGTTAACTTCTGCATGCTAGATTCATGTTAATGACGGCGAACATACGCCGCGCAAATGGATGGAGTGGAAGATGGTTTATCATGCAGGCTCGGCATTTATCAGCAGTCTCAGCGAGAGTGCAAAATACGTTTCGCCTGAGGCACTCGCCTTTGCTGGCGCTCAACGCGCCGATTTAACTAGCGACAAGCCATCACCATCATACGCCACGGCTAACGCACAAGGCGCCCCAACTTTACAAATAATCGCCGATATGACGTTCGGCAGAAATTCAGGTGTGGGCGCATTGCTCACCTAAACAAGTTTTACGTGGTTTGCCAACTGCTGCCGGTGCCTTAAAAAGCACCGGCATTTTTTTGCTCCGCATTTCAAAGTCCTTCGCTTCGCTCTGTGTACTTTGAAATGGAATTATTGTGTCCGCTACCGCGGAACAAGTCCACGGAGCGCGGACGAGTTATTTTACAATTTCATTACTGTTCGTATAATCGGTGCGTAGCCTTCCATGGCGAGCCACGAGCGCAAGCGAAGTGAGGGGGTCAGCGCAGCGAAGGGCGGCGGAACGCCCCCATCAGCACGCGCGCTAGCGCGCGATGGTATTCACCGCCAACGCGTGCAGCGTGGTTCCCAAATCCGTTCCAAAAGCAGCGTTCACCATGCGGTGTTGCGCCACGCGGCTTTGACCGGTGAAAGCGGCGCTCGTCACCGTCACTTTCCAATGGTCATTATCACCCGCCAAATCTTCCAGGTGAATTTCGGCATCAGGTATTGCCGTTTGAATGCGGCGGGTAATTTCTTCAGCAGTCATGGGCATGTTATTTCTTCCCCAAATGTTTATTAATCCGCTGCACAATTTCAGGTCCGGTAACGTATGGCGCAATGGATTGGTGACGCAGATACACAAGCCCCAGGCTCGACAGCTCATTATAAAGCTGCGCCAAATCCCTCGCCACGTTTGGTAGGTCCGACCCCGCGCTGCGCATGGTTACCGCAATCATTTCGCCCACCGTGCGCTTGCCATCAATTAAACTCAGCAACATTTCAACATGTTTGGTTTTCACAATTGAAAGCGCCGGCGATCCCTCGAATGGGCGCGGCAACCCTTCCACCTGCCCACCCGGCATCGTAGTGGCTAATGTCTTCAGAAAATCAGCCACAAAACTATGAAAGAGCCACTGCATGGAACCAAAAGTGATCACCATATCATCATTCAGTTGGGCCACTTTTTTGGGTTGTTTGGCCGCATAAAAATAATGTTTGTTCATATTGCCATGCATCAGCTCGGCAATGGCCTGACGTTCGGGCAGTGGCTTATCACGCACAATATCGCGCAGCACCGGTGAGGTGGTATAAGACTCCGGATTATATTTCGAGCTGTTGGTATATTCGCTGAACAAATCGATCATGGTAAGCCCTGCCCCCTCAACCCAATCATAAAGCTGGGGCACCGTATAGGCGCGGTCGGTGGAATGCAGAAACAAATCATAAATGCCACTACCATCGGGCATAGACAGGTCGCTCAGGTAATGGCTGTTATTGACGGTGAGCCAATGGCCACTCGGCACCAGATTTAAAAATTCCTTCGCAATGTCAATTTTACGTGCCCGCGGCGTTTCCAGTGTCATCAGCTTTTTCATCAGCTCTTGCACCAGATAAATCGACATGCGGCCATAGTGCGCATAAACCATCACCGCCATCAAGCCATCGGGCTTCAACACGTTCGCAAGCGCTGCCAAGCCTGCATTTGGGTCAGGCAAATGATGCAGCACACCGCTGCATTCGATCATGTCAAACGTTCCCAAATCCGACGTCGGCAAATCCAAAATCGACATATGGTGGAAGTCCACGTTGTTCAGCCCGCGTTTTTTCATGCGCGCCTTGGCAAGGTTGATCGATGCGGTGGAAAGATCGATCGCCACAATCTCGGCCTTACTGCCCAAAAATTGTTCCGCAAAACTCACCGCCATGTCACCCGTGCCGCAACCGGCCACTAAAATACGCGCACCATCGCGCAAATCGCGTTTGCCCTCCCAGCCATAATGGTTATAGGCATCGGCCGACAAACCATCGGCGCCATTAAACGTTTCCCCCTCTCTCTCAGGGTCGCAATAGGGATAGGGCAAGTCCTCGTAATGGCCGCGCACCTCGGCCGCATATTCTTTGGGCTGGCTAGCTGGTTTGGTCATAAAGAATCCCTCGTTCCTATCAGGATGCCATATAGTTCGGCAGCCATGCTTCATTGCGTTCGCGCAGATGATCTACCGGCACCCGCATCGTATCTTCAACAATCAACAAATCAGCAATCACCGTGCCAAGATCATCAAACGGAATGTCAGCCTGGTTCAGCCGCACCGTCACCTCATCCTTCGCGTTTGATGGAATGGCGATAATATAACGCGCCTGATCTTCACCGAAGGCATAGGCATGGGCCGGCAGCGGGCTGGCAAATTTCACCTGCGCCCCCAGGCCACGCGGCAAACACATTTCGGCCAACGCCACCAGCAGCCCGCCATCGGAAATATCATGACAGGCAGAAACCAGACGCCCGTCGGCGATGAGACTGCGCACAAACTCTCCATGTTTCTTCTCGGTTGCTAAGTTCACTGGCGGCGGCGCACCTTCTTCGCTGCCCAGCACTTCGCGCAAATAAAGCGACGAGCCCAAATGGCCATGCGTTTTGCCGATGACAAAAATAGCATCCCCCACGTTGGTGAAGGCGCTGCCAACACGCTTGCTGGCATCTTTCAACAAACCAACCCCACCCACGGCGGGTGTTGGCTGCACGCCTGCGCCTGCCGTTTCATTGTAAAGCGACACATTGCCCGAAACGACTGGGTAAGAAAGCACGCGGCAGGCTTCGGCCATGCCGGTAATAGCGCCCACAATCTGGCCCATAATTTCAGGCTTTTCGGGGTTGCCGAAATTGAGGCAATCGGTAATGGCCAACGGCTCAGCGCCCACGGCAATTAAGTTCCGCCAGCTTTCGGCCACAGCTTGTTTGCCACCCTCTTCCGGGTCGGCCAGCACATAGCGCGGCGTGCAATCGGTGGTGATTGCCAATGCTTTTTCGGTGCCATGAATGCGCACCATGGCAGCGTCACCACCGGGCCGCGCCAGCGTGTCGTTCATCACCATGTGGTCATATTGGGTCCAAATCCAGCGCTTGCTGGCAATGTCGGGGCAGGTCATCAGCGCGGTGAGCGCTTGGCCCACATCACGCGCTTCAACATCCGCAACCGAAAGTACGGGGCGTTTTGGCGTCAGTACATAGGGGCGGTCATACACCGGTGCGGCATCCGATAGCGGTGCCACGGGAATATCGCACACCACAACGCCCCCCATCTTCAGCACCATGCGGCCGGTGTCGGTCAGCGTGCCAATCACCGCGCAGGCGAGGCCCCATTTTTCCATAATTTTATACGCCACATCTTCGCGGCCCGGCTTAATCACCATCAGCATGCGCTCCTGACTTTCCGAGAGCATAATTTCATAGGGCGTCATGGCATTTTCACGCACGGGCACATCGTCCAGCGTCAGCTCAATGCCCAGCTCACCTTTGCTGGCCATTTCCAAACTGCTGCAAGTAAGCCCCGCCGCGCCCATATCTTGAATCGCCACAATCACATCCGTCGCCATCAGTTCCAGGCAAGCCTCAATCAACAGCTTCTCGGTGAAGGGGTCACCCACTTGCACGGTGGGGCGTTTTTCTTCGGTCGTTTCATCGAACTCAGCGCTGGCCATGGTGGCACCGTGAATGCCGTCACGTCCGGTTTTCGCGCCAAAATAAATCACCGAATTGCCCACGCCCGAAGCTTTGGCATAGAAAATTTTATCGGTATCGGCCAAGCCAACGGCCATGGCATTCACCAGTGGATTACCGTTATAGCTGGCGTGGAAAATTGCCTCACCGCCAATGGTGGGCACGCCCACGCAGTTGCCATAATGCGAAATACCCGCCACCACACCATTCACAATATGTTTAGTTTTTGCATTATCCGGCGAACCAAACCGTAGCGCATTCATCAGCGCAATGGGGCGCGCACCCATGGTGAACACATCGCGCAGAATGCCGCCTACGCCTGTTGCTGCGCCTTGGAATGGCTCAATGAAGCTGGGGTGGTTGTGGCTTTCCATTTTAAAAATAATGGCCTGACCATCGTGAATATCAATCACTCCCGCATTTTCGCCGGGGCCGCAAATCACCTGCGGGCCGGTGGTGGGAAAACCACTCAACCATTTGCGGGTGGTTTTATAGCTGCAATGCTCGCTCCACATCACGCTGAAAATGCCCAGCTCAACCAAATTGGGCGTGCGGCCCAGAATGGTTTCCACCTTGGCGTATTCTTCCATCGTCAAACCGTGTGATTTAATCACCTCGGGTGAAATGGTGGAATTGGCATCGGACAGTTTGGCAGCGGCAGTCATGGGGCACCTTACATGGGGTTGGGTTCGGCAGATGGATAGCTCAAACCCAGAACCGATTCCAGCACTAGAAGCCGCCATTGCTCATTTCTTGCGTTTTGCGCCAAAATCGACCATTATTTGTCACTTAACGGGGTAAAATCATGCGCAAACTTGCCAAATTTTTTGTGTTTTGGGCTATTTCTGGCACATTGTTCTATGTTTTTGGCATTCCTTACGCACTTGAGCAGCTGCAAGCCAAAACCCGTAATGAAACCTACACCCAATGCGTGGAACAATTACGCCAACAGGGCATGGTCGGGCTTGATAACTCATCCCTCAACACCGCTCAGGGTGATGAATATTGTCATTGCGTGGCCGATCCCTTGCTTTTTACGCAAGATGACCTTATGGACATGGCACAGCGCAAACCTCCCACAAAACTGACAGCGCAGGCGCAAGCACAAGTGGTTGCATGCAATAAAACGCTGGAAGACTTGCTAAGCGGCGGCCCCGCACCCACCATCAACCCCGCCGGCAATGAAGTTCAGCCCGACGGCACCGAAATTGTTCATTTTTAATTATGTGAGAAAACCATGACCGAGAACCCCGCCTTTACCCGCATTGAAGCTGACATTAACGCCAACGATATTGTGCTCTACATGAAGGGCAGCAAGAAACTGCCGCAATGCGGTTTTTCGGCCACCGTGGCCGCCGTCATGGAGCGCTTGGGCATCAGCGAATATAAAGACATCAACGTGCTGGCTGATGCCGAAATTCGCGAAGGCATTAAAGCCTACGCCCAGTGGCCAACCATTCCACAACTTTACATTAAAGGTGAGTTCATTGGTGGTTGCGACATTGTGCGCGACATGTATCAATCGGGTGAATTACAGGCCTTGCTGAAAGAAAAGGGCATACAATTCAACGACCAAGAAGTAGCCTAATCGTTCAATTTAAAGAAACGGTAACACACGCCATGGCCTAATTTTGCTATATTGGGCGCATGGGAACACCGAATTCAGAGCAACGTATTTACAACGAAGCAAGCCGCGCGGTTGCCAATTATTGCCTTTTGCCAGACCCACGGCCGCAGGATCTGGGAAGTCGGGCTGACCGATGGTTCTCAAGCCTTATACGCCCCCTCAACCATCTACCGGAAGACCGCTGCATTCAACGTGAGATTGCCGGCAAAGCCGACCTCTACAATATTCCTGTGCCGGCTGCCGGCAGCCCAGATCATAACAGGATTGTGCAACATGCTCGCGAACTGGCCGCTGCCGGCGCAAGCCTTTGCCAAGTACGCGATTTTAATGATAAAAAAGATGAACCCAACCACTATGTGGGTTACCGCACACGCAATGGCCAGTGCGCCGTGCGTATTGTTCCCTAACAGTGCCTAACGCCCCTTGTCGCTGCCGCGGCTTTGACCCTGCTGCAGGTTGGGTGCGTTGTTTGAAAGCCCACCCAAATCGCGCTTATCGGTCATTTGCGTCAGCACGCCTTTGGCGGCGAGTTCCTGACCAATGTTCTTCACCACCGATTCCAGCCCCGGCGCGGCCATAAACGCCACACGAATTTTGCGCAGTGTTTCTTCGCTCATAATCCATGCCAGCCACTGCATGAACACATTGCGCTGACGGCCCGCCTCTTGACGTTTTTGCGCTTCCAGATGTTTGTTGAGTTCCTGCTCTTTTTCACTGGCGAGCGAGCGCAGAAGTTCGCGGATTTTTTCGACGATCGCCACGCGCACTTGCTCGGTTGCGCCGTCCAGCAATTCAGCGAGCAACATATCGCAATTTTCTTCCTCGGCGGCCATGGCGTCAATCAACGCCTGAATCTCGTCCATTTTGTCGCGCAAAACGGCTTCGATATCCTCGGTCTTTTTCGGATGTGTAAGCAGGTGCATCGCTTGATTCTAGCACATTCTGTCATTCTGAGCGACAGCGAAGAATCAACGCTTGCAAAATCAGATCCTTCGCGTTGCTCAGGATGACACACCAAAAAAGGGCAGCGTGACGCTGCCCTTTTCGATTAGTTTCCCTGTTCGGGAAGTGTTTATGGTTAGCAAGTGTACGAATCCAGCCACTTGATTTCACAAAAACGTGTTTATGCGCGGCAGATACTAGGAGTTCGAGGATAAGGAGCGCAGCGTACAATAAAAGTACGTGAGCACCGCAAGCCGATGAACGACACAGTAGCTGCCTGCAGAAACCGTTTTTAGCGGCTGTAGAATTCGACCACCAGGTTTGGTTCCATCTTCACTGGATAGGGCACATCACCCAGCTTCGGCGTACGCACGAAGGTGGCTTTCAGCGCTTTATCATCCATGTCGATATAGTCAGGCACGTCGCGCTCGGGCGATTGTACGGCTTCGAGCACGATGGCGAGTTCTTTCGAACGGTCGCGCAGTTCAATCACATCGCCTTCGCTGACGCGGTAGCTGGCAATGTTCACGCGCTTACCGTTCACTTTCACGTGACCGTGGTTCACGAACTGACGGGCAGCGAACACCGTTGGCACCACGCACATACGGTAGATCACCGCATCGAGGCGTGCTTCCAGCAGACCGATCAGGTTCTCGGACGTATCGCCTTTCAGACGAATCGCTTCAGCATACAGTTTCGAGAATTGCTTCTCGGTGATGTTGCCATAATAAGCTTTAAGTTTTTGTTTGGCGCGCAGTTGCTGACCATAGTCTGACAGCTTGCGCTTGGCGTTTGCGTTGCCGTGTTGGCCTGGGCCATACGAGCGACGGTTAATGGGATCCTTAGCGCGACCCCAGAGGTTCTCACCAATACGGCGGGAAATTTTGTACTTTACGGCATGACGTTTCGACATGACCTACTCCTTTTCAACGTTAATAGCGTCGCTTGGCAGTTTTCGCTGCGGCGCCGCTATAAAGACCTATCCTCAGTTTGTTGTTTATCTTGTTTGCCCCCTGCTCGCGCTCCTGCGCTCCCATTGGGGCGCCGCTTCGCGGGCTGATGGCTCGCTCGGCCTCCTGGCCTCGCACAAGTAACCAACGATAAACCTTTCGGACGAGGAGGATATGCGCTCGGCCCCAAAAGGGATGGGGAACATAGCGTTGAAGCTTTGAGAGTCAAGGGATTTTCTTCGATTATGGGGGGCGTCACGCCCCCGTCTGTCGGCTCCCCTCGTTCGGCCTTATGGCCTCCGGCTCGGCTTGCGCCTACGCACCAACCCTACAAACGGCTTAATAATCAGCGCGTAGCCTTCCATGGTAAGGCGCGAAGCGTGAAAAATCAAAGATTACAATGAAGCAGCCGTTTGCGGAGTAACAGCAGCCGACTCGCGTTTGGCGGCAATGGCCTCGGCAAAGCCCGTTTGGCCCGGGCCACTTTGTTTCATGCGGGCTTCCATCTGGGCATATTCTTCGGGGGTAATGGCGGGTCCACAGGCTTGTTGCCCACCAGCTGCGGCTTGCGCCATTAATTCTTGTTGGGTTTGGTCTGCCGCGCGGTCGCGCGTGCCGTTGGCCACCACCAATGCCGTACCAGCGCCTGCAATAGCAAGCGTTGGAATTTTATGCTTCCAGGCCAGCTTCGCCGTTCCCGTAGCAAGCTTTCCAATGCCAATAAAGGGTTGCGCAATCATCCAACCAGCACCTTTGCCCGCTTCTTTTGCAACCACAAACGATGCCCACCCTGCACCTTTGCCAATCCATCCCATGACACGAAATGGTGCTTTCGCAAGATCACTAATGGGAGCGAAAAGGTACTTCGCAGAATCCCCCACATTCATGGTAGGTTTAATGTGAAGCGCCGACCAAGTATTTGCAGTATCTTTCAAAAAACCCCCCGACCACTTGGTCGTTTTCGCAGCGATCTGCTCGACGGTTTTTACTGTTTGTGCGGATGGAACGGCCATAATTTTACTTACCCTTGTAATCCTTTATGCGCGTTGCAGCTGTTGACCGGCGGCCACGCCTTCATATTCAGCGGCGCTGATTCTGCCGCCCGCCATGTTCATGGCGCTGCCTTGTGCCGGAAAGTTATATTGGTTGGCAGGCGCTGGTGCAAAACCTTGAGCGGACGCTTGCTGCATGGTAATTGCCTGCTGCATTTCCATGGCAGCGGCACGTTCGTTGTTCACCCGGTTCGATGCTTTGGCATGGCCACCAAAGCCACCCGCCACCGCACCCAGACCAGCTGGAATGGCGACAGTGCCCAAACCTACCATTGCACCCAGCACGCCACCAATAACCAGATGATTAGAAATAATGCCAAGAATTCCACTGCCTGAAACACCGGCAGCTCCAAATGATCCAATCAGCCCTGCAAGGCCTGCTGGCGAAGTAACCAAGGCAGCAATTGCTATACCTAAAAGTGCGGCGCCACCAATCCAAAGCAATCCGGTCATCAACCCGCCCTTAAGGGCACCACCCGCCGTGCCGGCGGCCTTCGTGGCAAACTCGCTGCCCGCGGTGTGGTTAATGGGTGTTACTGCTTCATCCTGTCTCATACTTTATCCCCTTCAATGGGCTTTATTAACTATGCCCAGAATACCACAGTTTAGAGTGCATAAAAGTGAAGCTTTTGTGACAGTTTCTGTTGGCGGAGAAGCCGCGATGGGGCAAGCCCCCATACCCCTCGTTCGGCCTTCGGCCTCCGGCTCGCGCCATAAAGCGCTACGCGCGCTCTTTTATTATTCAACAGCTTGAAGCATCAGTGCGTAGGCGTAAGCCGAGCCGCGTTAGCGCGGGGGTCAGCGTAGTGTAGGGGACTGAGGTCCCCTACTAATAAAACTAGGGAGGCACGGGGGCATAATAAGCGTGCGGCCACGATACCGCAGTTAAACTTCAAACTATATCCGCAGGCTATTGTGCACCCGGTGCCGGGATAGTCTCAGTGCTAGCGGGTGCACATTAAAATTGCAGGCGCGTCTGGGGAAAATGCAAGCTATGCAGACTGCAATTTTATTATGCCCCCGCTAGCACAAAATCAAAATCTCTGCCGCCCGTTAGGGCCGCCCCAAGGGCGGCAGCTTCGACTTATCCACTTCAAAGTACACTGAGGCGAAGCCGAGGGACTTTGAAGTGAGTCGCTAAAACCCCTGCCCCTGTCCCTGTCCGCTACTGCCCTTCACATGGTCTTGCCAATAGGTGCGGTTATCACGGCTATTTTCCATCTGAATTTGGCGAATACGATCCGTAATGTAATTATTCCGATCCTGATGCGCTTCGCGGTAATCGTCTAAATCGGGACCATCGGCCGCCCGGTAGATTTTTTTGGCTTTCTGTTTTTCCAGTAAATCTTCGGCATATTTTTCGCCGCGATGTTGACGCCCGACGCCCTTGACACCCCCCGTAGCAAATCCAACAAGCGCGCCCAATGTTGCGCCAAGCATGGCACCACCAACCCCACCATAGAAGCCAGCGGCCAGCACATTGGTTGCCATCATGGCAGGCAGCAGTGCCGGTGCCAAAAAGGCAAGCGCAACGCATGCAATGGCGCCAAATAACATGCCTTTGCGCGCACCCGTTGAAATGCCATTAAGCGTGTGGGTTACCGTGCCGCTGATGAATCCCCACGCATAGCGGAAGGGGCGCATGGGGTCGAACCCCGCCTTAGCGCCGGTGGCAGCAATGGGGTCAGCCGGCTTGCTCACCGACTTTGGGGTTGGCGGTGGCGGTGGTGGCGCAGCCTCGGCATCGGCTGGTTTTTTATCGTCTGGTACGTACATAAAATGATCCTGAGCGTTGATTATAGCCCAGATTGCTGACGCCATTTATGAATATTGCGTGACGATTGTATTGTTTTTTGCGCCCAGCGATTCCTCCTGAAATCACTATGGCGCGCCACTTCGTGGGCTGATGGCTCGCTCGGCCTCCTGGCCTCGCCTTGAAGAAGGCTACGCGCGGACCGTTCAATCGTTTGTAAAGTTCCTGCGTAGCCCCAAAAGGGCGAGCCTTGGCCATCGCGGCTACGCAGCAACTCTACACTCTGTCATGCCGCACTTGTTGCCGCATCCGCGCACTTGGCTCTGCGCAGACCCCGCAATGAATGCGGGGTGACAAGAAAATAAAAATGGGCCCTCCAGAAGATACACGGGTCATTTCGTACGCAGCGCGCGAATAATGCCGCGCCAGGTGGCCACTTCCTGCGAGTTCATTTGGGCGCGGGTGAGCACGGCGCGAAT
>CANEUT010000045.1 GCA_947441895.1 Rickettsiales bacterium
GCACGGGAATGCCAGCCACGGTAGAATAATTCACCACCGGCACCATGGTATCGCCATGGCCGCCAAGCACGAAGGTTGTCACATCATTTTTCGAGGCACCAAATTCTTCGGCAATGAAATGGCTGAAGCGCGCCGAGTCAAGCACACCCGCCATGCCCACCACTTTTTTCGGATCAAACCCCGTTTGCTGCTGCATCACCCACACCATGGCGTCCAGCGGGTTGGTAATCACGATCACAAAAGCATTGGCGGCGTGTTGTTTCAGGTTTTCGGCCACGGTTGAAACAATCCCGGTGTTAGTGGCGACCAGATCATCGCGGCTCATGCCGGGTTTACGGGCAATGCCGGCGGTCACAATCACCACATCGGCGCCTTCGAGGTCTTTATAATCATTCGTGCCGGTTACCCTTGCATCAATTTTTTCAACGGCCAGACTTTGCGAAATATCAAGCGCTTTACCCTGTGGCAAACCCTCTACCACATCGAACAGCACCACATCGCCCAGTTCTTTTAGCGCCGCAAGATGGGCCAGCGTGCCACCAATGTTACCTGCCCCAACCAGACCAATTTTTTTACGCGCTGCCATGAGAGCCTCCGAAAACAATTAAAACATGCCCACGCTTTAAGCACACACACGAAGGCTACGCAACAGATTCAACGGGGTGGATTATGCCGAAAAAAGATTCATCACCGCACCAACAAGCCCGCCAAGCAACAGAATGCTTGATGAAAGCAGAGAAATCACAAAACCAGCGATGCGTTTTGATGGGTTGACCACATAGGCGTGGGCATACCAATGCGGCCCATAAGCCACACCGCACCAAGAGCAGCCGCCGCTTTCGGCGCATCCAAATAAACAGCAAAAAGCCACATGCTTGGCAGAAAAAAGATGATTTGTTCCAACATGTTCATTTGTACGCGATAATTGCGTTCGAACATTTCATGGCCCGTGATGGCGGGTGCTTTCACGCTATATTTGCCGCGTGCCATGCCCACTTTGAACGTAAGAATGCTATAAAAAATCAGCGCCAATCCGGTGATGATTGCTGGAAGCTCAAACATAGCCTTCTCCTTCAAAACGCCCGCGGCGGCGCGTCGCTATTTATTCATCAAATCAAAAAATTCATCGTTCGATTTTGTGTCTTTCATCTTATCGAGCAGGAATTCCATGGCGTCCATGCTGCCCATGGGGTTGAGAATTTTGCGCAGCATCCACATTTTTGCCAGCTCGCCTTTGCCATAGAGCAATTCTTCCTTACGCGTGCCCGACTTGGTAATGTCCATGGCGGGGAAAATGCGCTTGTCGGAAAGCTTGCGGTCGAGCAGAATTTCCGAGTTGCCGGTGCCTTTGAATTCTTCGAAAATCACTTCGTCCATGCGGCTTCCGGTTTCGATGAGGGCGGTGGAAATAATGGTGAGCGATCCACCAAATTCAATGTTACGCGCGGCACCGAAGAAGCGTTTTGGGCGTTGCAATGCGTTCGCATCCACACCGCCGGTGAGCACCTTGCCCGATGACGGCACCACGGTGTTATAGGCGCGCGCCAAACGGGTGATGGAATCAAGCAGAATCACCACGTCTTTTTTATGCTCCACTAGGCGCTTGGCTTTTTCAATCACCATTTCGGCCAGTTGCACGTGGCGTGTGGCTGGCTCATCAAACGTTGAACTCACCACTTCGCCCTTCACGCTGCGCGCCATGTCGGTCACTTCTTCGGGACGCTCATCGACCAGCAGCACAATCAAATAACATTCAGGGTGATTGGTGGTAATGGCGTGGGCGATGTTTTGCATCACCATGGTTTTACCGGTGCGTGGCGGCGCCACAATCAGGGTGCGCTGGCCCTTGCCCTGCGGCGATACCAGATCGATCACGCGGCGGGTCATGTCGTCTTTTTTGTTCACATCCATGAATTCCATTTTCAGGCGTGATTCAGGGTAAAGCGGCGTTAAATTGTCGAAATTCACGCGGTGACGAAGATTTTCAACTTCCTCGAAATTCACCAATTTTGCCTCGTTCAGGGCAAAATAACGTTCGTCGTTTTTAGGGGCGCGGATGGGGCCTTCCACCGTGTCGCCAGTGCGCAGGCCCAGCTTTTTCACAATGCTTGGCGGCACGTAAATATCGTCGGGCCCGGCCAGATAATTTGCCTCGGGGTAGCGCAAAAAGCCGAAGCCATCTTGCAGCACTTCAATCACGCCCAAGCCGGTGATTTCCTCGCCCGCTTCCGCGGCGCGTTTCATAATGGCCACCACCATTTCCTGCTTCAGCAACGAGCTGGCATTTTCAATGCCGGTCTGCTCGGCCATCTCAAGCAATTCGTTGGGTTTTTTGCGTTTCAGTTCTTGCAGTTTCATACACACTCCGTGTGTTCTTCAGTTTTTTAAATGAGCGCGTTTCTTTGGGGAATTGCGGGGAAAGACGGTCGCCAAAAAAGCATCCATGCTCTGCATGGTGGCGAGCTGTTCCAGAACGGAACGGGCACAATTTAGCTTTTTTGGAAGCAAAGTCAAGCGCTAGAAGGGCTTCAGCACCACCAGCAGCACAATGACCATGAACACCACGGTCACCACTTCATTGATAATCTTATAGAAACGGGCACTGCACGGGCGCTCGTCGCGTGCCAGCGCACGGCGGGTGCGGGCGAAATAAGCGTGCAGCAATTGCATCACCACCAACAGCGTCAGCTTCGCATGCAGCCAGCCATTGCCGCTGCCGGGCGCCATCGCATTGGTCAGAAGAATGAGATAGATGCCCATGCCCCAGGTAATGATCATGGCGGGGTTGATAATAATGCGCAGCAGGCGGCGTTCCATAATTTTAAACTGCTCCGAAACGGGACCACCCACCGGCGCTTCCGCGTGATAGGCAAACAAGCGGGGCAAATAAAACATGCCCGCCATCCACGCCGTCATGGCCATAAGATGTAGGGCTTTAATGAGCAAATAATCGTTCATGTCGTTCTCCGGTTCGGGTTACGCGCGGCAGGGGCACCGGCCAAATTTGGGGTCGCAACCCTTCCACTCGGCGTCGGGGGCAAGGGTAACATCGGTGGTGAGGTTGGTGCATATATCGGCGAGCGCGGTGATGAATGCGGCGTCGGCCGAGAGGGTGGGCACGCGGGCATAATGGGTGACACCGTGTTCCTTCGCATGGTGGGCATATTCGATGTCGAGCTCGACCAGCGTTTCCGAATGCTCGCTCACAAAGGCGATGGGCACCAGCACCACGGGCACGCCGTCGCGGCCGGCGCGGTCCAGCTCATCGGTGGTCGAGGGGCCAATCCATTTCAGCGGCCCCACGCGACTTTGGTAACAATTGACATAATCGGCGTCAGCAATGTTCAGTTTTTCCATCACCGCTTGGGTGGTGGCTTCCACCTGCGACTGATACGGATCGCCGCCATTGATGATTTTCTCAGGCAGGCCATGCGCCGAAAAAAGAATGCGCGGTTGTCCAAATTTTTTTGCTTCTTCGTAATAGCCCGCAATCAATGTCGCATGCGATTCTATGAAGCTAGCTTGCGTAGGGTAACAGCAGACTTTGCTGGTGGGCACATTCAGCCCCGCTTTTTTGGCTAATTTATCCCATTCTTTGAAGGATGAGCCCGTCGTGGTGGTTGAAAATTGCGGGTAAAGCGGAAGCAAAATAATATGGTCCGGCGCATAGGATTTTACTTCTTCAATCGCCTCCCATGCAAATGGGTGCCAGTAGCGCATGGCAATGAACACCTTCGTGTTCCCATTTTTATTTAACTCCTTTTCCAATGCCTCGGCCTGCAAGGCCGTGTTTTCGAGGATGGGCGATTTTCCACCAATATGATTATAAATTTCCGCCGCAACGGGTGCCCGTTTTTTCGAAATCAACTTCGCCAATAAAAACCGCATGGGGTTTGGCACGCTGATGATGGCGGGGTCATTAAACAGGTTAAATAAAAATGGCTGCACCGCAGCAGTGTCACTCGGTCCGCCCAAATTAAACAGCACAATGGCTGTTTTTTTCTGCGCTGAAATGACTGGGGTTTTTTCTAGCGACGCCATGATTTCACCAAATTTGAAACCGCTTCCACATGCTCAATCGGCGTCTCGGGAATAAATCCGTGCCCCACATTAAAAATGGCGGGGCGCGTGCCAAATGATGTTAGAATTTTTTCCGTTTCGCGCAGCGCGCCGTCTTTGTCGAAAGCCAGCAACAGCGGGTCGAGGTTGCCTTGCACCGCCTGGCTTGGCAACGCGCTGGCCATGGCGAATTCCATGGGCGTATGCTGATCAACCCCAATAGCATTCACGTAGGTGGCTTTTGCATAAGCCGGCAATTGAAGCCCTGCCCCTTTAGCAAAGCCGATGATAGGCGTGTTTGGGTGTGAGGCGCGAAGCGCCTCAGAAATTTTCTGCGTGGGCGCAATCACCCATGTGGCGAATTGGTCCGGCGTCAGCAGTCCGGCCCAGCTATCAAAAATCTGGATGGCATCGGCACCGGCATCAATCTGCATTTGCAAATAGGCGATGGTGGCTTGCGTCAATTGGTCGATCAATTGCTGCATCAGCTTTGGTTCGGCATAGGCAAAGCGTCGCGCGGCGGCGAATTCTTTGCCTGATTTTCCCTGCAGCATATAGCAGGCCACGGTCCATGGCGCACCGGCAAAACCAATGAGGGCCGTTTGATCATTCAATTCTTTTTTCACCAGTCGAACGGTCTCGGCCACCGGTGCAAGTTTGTTAGTTACTTGCGTTTGATCAAATTTCGAAATGCGTTCGGCCGTGGTGGTTATTTCAACAATGGGGCCTTCACCTTCAGCAAAGCGTACATCAACACCAAGCGCATAAGGAATGACCAGAATGTCCGAGAATAAAATCGCCGCGCTCATGTTAAAACGGCGAAGGGGTTGAACGGTCACCTCGGCCGCTTTTTCAGGAGTGAAGCATAAATCAAGGAAGCCTTTCGTGGTGGCTCGCAGGGCTTTATATTCGGGCAAATAGCGTCCGGCCTGACGCATAAACCAGAACGGGACGCTCGGTGTGGTTTGACCGCTGAGAGCCTGAATGAACAACTTATCCTTTTGCATACTTCTTCTATAATTATAATTAATAAGTCTTATAGTAAGGGTAGTAGAGCAGTGAGCAACGGGGATTAAATGTTACCCATGCGATGTTCCCAAACTTACCTTAACATTCGTTCTTTGTTGGCCCATGGTGTAAACGTGTGGATGCTTACTATCAACCCCTTAAAAAGTTAAAATAAAAATGATGGATGTGAATGAGTGGCACATCGGCGTCATCCCCAGTCTTCACATGAAAAACGAGTGATGTGTATTTTGCTATGCAGGCCCGTGAATGAGATATGGGGAAAGTCTGGTAAGTTTTGCCATTCTACGTTAGAGGGTGGATAACTGCTTATTCATCCACAGCTTATACCAATGAAAAATTTTCACTTACATTTAGTTTCAGACTCAACTGGCGAAACCGTCGCCAGTGTTGCTCGTGCCAGTTTGGCCCAGTTCGATAAACTTCATGCCGAAGAACATGTCTGGTCACTGGTGCGCACCAAAGGTCAGCTCGAGAAAGTCATCGCCAATCTTGATACTAATCCCGGCGTGGTTATGTTCACGCTGGTGGATAATGAACTGCGTGAAATGTTGCGCCAGGCCTGTGGCAAACGCGGCCTTCCCTGCATTCCTATTTTAGGCCATGTCATTCGCGAATTATCGAATTATTTGAATGAAGATGCCACCGGCCATACCGGTGCCCAATATGAATTGAGCGAAGACTATTTCGCCCGAATCGACGCCATTAACTTCGCCCTCGAACATGATGATGGCCAGGCCACGTGGGAAATTGAGCAATCCGATATTGTGATTGTTGGGCCATCGCGCACCAGCAAATCACCCACCTGCGTTTACTTGGCTTATCGCGGTTATAAAGCATCGAACGTGCCCTATGTGCCCAACTGCCCCCTGCCCGATAATTTGCTGGGGCTGAAGCAACCGTTGGTGGTGGGCCTCACCATTAGCGATGAGCGGTTGATTGATATTCGCACCAGCCGCCTCGCCGCCATGAATCAAGACACCCGCACCGATTATGTGAACGAAGAAAAAGTGCGTGAAGAAATTGAGAATTCAAAAAAACTCTTCCGCGCCCAAGGCTGGCCGGTGATCGATGTGACCCGCCGCTCGGTCGAAGAAACTGCCACGCTGATGATTCAATATCGCCAGCGCCAAGTTGAAAAACGTCGGGCTGCCGGTAGTGCAGAAACGAAAGAAACGACATGACGTCTCTAACGGGTCTTATTGGCTTTCCGGTTTCGCATTCACTCAGCCCAGCCATTCACGCGTTCTGGATTGCCGAACACAAACTCGAAGCCGACTATAAACTGCTCACTACTGCGCCCAATCGCTTGCGGCAAACCATGTTGCATATGCGCAAAAAACAAGCGGTGGGGGTGAACATTACCGTGCCGCATAAACAGGCGGTGATGGAATATCTCGATGGGCTCGACAAAAGTGCCAAGCGCATTGGAGCCGTGAACACGGTGGTGAATCGCAAGGGTAAATTCGAAGGCCACAACACCGATGCCTATGGGTTCATCACCAACCTGAGAGAGTCACTTGGTGACCTTAAACCCTATTTAGAAAATATCGTTCTTCTGGGCGCTGGCGGCGCCACACGCGCGGCCATTGTGGCGCTGGCCGACGCGGGCGCAAAAAACATCACCCTCACCAACCGCACCATCGATAAAGCCATCGCGCTCGCCAACGAATTTGAGATTGAAGCCGCCCCATGGGAAGATCGTTCGGAGCTGCTTAAAAGCGCAACATTGCTGGTGAACACCACCAGCCTTGGCATGCATGGCCAGCCACCGCTTGAGATTGATTTATCAAACCTGCCCACCGTCGCTGCCGTGCATGATATTGTTTATGCGCCGCTTGAGACTGAGCTGCTTGCTGCAGCAAAAGCACGCGGCAACCGCACGGTCGATGGGCTGGGCATGTTGCTCTATCAGGCGCAGGCAGCCTTTCATTTGTGGCATGGCGTGAAGCCCGAAGTGACGCAAACTTTGCGCGACCACGTGCTGCAGCAACAAAAGGAACATGCTGCATGAGCGAGTTGGACGAGCGAGCCATCAGCCCACGAAGTGGCGCGAAGGGTTGGTCAGTAGACCAAGCCGGAGCCAACAAAAAACCACTCGTCATTGGCGTTACAGGGGGCATGGCCAGCGGTAAATCCACCGTGGCGCGCATGTTCGCTGGCCGCAGCATTTTGCATATCGATGCCGATGCGCTGGTGCATCAACTAATGGGCGGTGACCGCGAGACGATCAACGAAATTGCTCAGGCATTTCCAGATGCGGTGGTAAAAACGCAAATGTCACCCCGTCGAATGATTGGGTCCATGCAGTCAGGTGCGCAGACCCCGCAACAAGTGCGGGGTGACAGAAAAATCGACCGCGCCGCCCTCGCGGCCCACATCGCCAACCATCCGGAAGCACTGGCAACGCTGGAACATATTCTTCACCCCCGCGTGCGCGCCATGGAAGAGGGGGCGATTATCCATGCCAGCCGCAACCGCATTCAGGCCGTGGTGCTGGATGTGCCGCTGCTGTTTGAAACGGGCCTCGAAGAAATCTGCGATGTGGTGGTGGTGGTCCATGCCCCCCTCAGCCTGCGTCGTCGCCGGGCTTTCAAGCGCAAGGGCATGACGGAAGAAAAATGGAACCGGCTGCTCGACCGCCAATTGCCCAGCCATATTCGCAACCGACTGGGCGACCAGGTGATTTTCACTGCCATAGGCATTGCCGCCACCCGTCGCCAGGTGGCGCTGCTGATGAAAGCATGGGGATTAAGATAGCATCGTCATTGCGAGGAGCGTAGCGACGTGGCAATCCATCTGTCATTCTGAGCGATAGCGAAGAATCCAGATCCTTCACTGCGTTCAGGATGACAAATCATAGAAACTGGATCGTCACGGCCTTCAGCCTCACGATGACGGAGCGACGATGAGAGAAATTGTTCTAGATACCGAAACCACCGGGCTCGACCCCTTCTCCGGTCACCGTCTGGTGGAAATTGGCTGTGTGGAGCTGATTAATCATATTCGCACCGGCAATCATTTTCACATTTACCTGAACCCCGAACGCGACATGCCGCGTGAGGCCGAAAATGTGCACGGGCTTTCCGCCGAGTTCCTGAAAGATAAGCCGCTTTTTTCCACCGTGGCGGCCTCGTTCCTCGAATTCATCGGTGATTCGCCGCTGGTGATTCACAATGCCGGCTTCGATTTGAAATTCCTCAACGCCGAGCTGGACGCGCAGGGGTTACCACAAATTGAATTTTCCCGTGCCATCGACACGGTGATTATGGCCCGTAAAAAATTTCCCGGGTCACCCGCCAACCTCGATGCGTTGTGTAAGCGTTTCAATGTCGATACCTCGACCCGCACCAAACACGGAGCGCTGGTCGATGCCGAATTGCTGGCCGAGGTGTATCTGGAATTGCTGGGCGGGCGTCAGGCAAATTTGCTGGGCGGTGCAGGCGATGCGAACCACGATTCGCAATCCACGAATCACGAATCACCCCTCACTTTCAGCGGCCATACCGACCTGCCGCCGCGCAGCTTCCCCCCCACGTCGGACGAGCTGGCCGCCCACAAAGCCGCCATTGATAAGGTGAAAAACGCGATTTGGCTGGCGTCTTGACCCGCTCTTGCGGATTATCGCCTCGCTCGCCCCGCTCACTTCTTTACCTTTCAGCTGGCTGTGGGGTTTCTGTGTAACGCTTTATGGACTTCGGCCTCCGGCGCACCATGGAGGGTTATGCAATTGTTTTTCAAATGGTTGAAGTATTAAGCGGCGAGTCGGACGAGCCAGCCATGAGCCCGCGAAGCGGCGCGCAGCGATCGCCAGCAGGCGATCTCGCGAAGCAAGCCTCAAATTTCCGCTTGCAACGCCCGCGCCGCGAACTATAGATTGCCGCGCGCAAAATTTACGAAAGACGTTTTAAGTGAGCATCACACGTACCGAAGATATCGCTGCTGCCCGTCGCTATGCCACGGCCATTTTCTCATTGGCGGTTGAGGCTGGCAAAGAAGAGACAATCATTGAAGAAATTTCCACGCTGGCGGCAGCCGTAAGCGAGAACGCAAACCTGCATACTGCCCTGGCCAACCCACTGGTGGGCCGCGCCGAGAAATCGGCCGTGCTTGAGGCGCTGGCCGCCAAAGCCGATGGCTTAACCAAGCGCGCCGTGGCAACCATTGCAAGCGGTGGCCGCGCCACGTTGCTGCCGGTGATTGCCGAATTACTGCGCGCCGAATTAACCGCGGCCCGTGGTGAAGTGGTGGCCGAAGTGACCAGCGCTCGTCCGCTGGCGCCCGCCATGCAAAAACAAATCGCCGAGGCGCTGGCCAAAGCCACCGGCAAAAAAGTGCAAATGCAGTTGAAAGAAGATGCCGCCGTTATTGGTGGCGTTGCGATTCAAATCGGCTCGCTGCGGCTCGACGCCACACTGGCCGGCGCCCTTAACAATCTGCGCGGCCAATTGCTCGCGTCAGCCAACCGTTCATTCTAGGAGTAAGCCCCATGGAAATTCGTCCTTCAGAAATTTCGGACATTTTGAAACAACACATCGCCGGCACGACGGATGAGTCGAGCCTGGCCGAAGTGGGCCGCGTGGTCAGCGTGGGCGATGGTATTGCCACCATCTATGGCCTCGAAAACGTGCAAGCGGGCGAGATGGTCGAGTTCGACGGCACCGCGGGCGAAAAAATTAAAGGCATGGCGCTGAACCTTGAGGCTGACTCAGTCGGCGTGGTAATTTTCGGTTCCGACACCGCCATTAAAGAAGGCGCTACCGTGCGCCGTACCGGCGATATTGTGGACGTGCCCGTTGGCCCCGAATTGCTGGGTCGCGTGGTGGATCCGCTGGGCAACCCGATCGATGGCAAAGGCCCCATCAAAAGCAAAGCCCGCAGCCGCGTGGAAGTAAAAGCGCCCGGCATCGTTTACCGTAAATCGGTGCACGAGCCTGTGCAGACCGGCATTAAGTCGATCGATGCGCTCATTCCCATCGGCCGTGGCCAGCGCGAGCTGATCATTGGTGACCGTCAAACCGGCAAAACCGCCATTGCGATTGATACCATTCTGAACCAAAAAGCCGCCCATGATGCGGGCGACAAAACCAAGCAATTGTTCTGCGTCTATGTGGCCATTGGTCAAAAACGTTCGACCGTGGCGCAAGTGGTGAAGAAGCTGGAAGAAACCGGCGC